>JBJELA010000065.1:0-3093 GCA_051878915.1 Candidatus Weimeria sp. | reverse complement strand
TTCCACCTTGACGAGACCTGAGCTCGGAAGCTCAAATCCGGATATCATTCGAAGAGTAGTGGTCTTTCCGCATCCTGAAGGTCCTAAGAGCGTCAGGAACTCTCCTTCTTCGATATTCAGATTGCAGTTTTTTACGACATGGCTTGAACCGTACCATTTTTCCACATTTGCCATAGATACTATAGGTGCTGCCATAATAATCACCTCCGTTATGCTTTCTGCTGTTAGTTGATAGCGTCTAATCCACGCTCGTTTGTCCTGATCCTCATCGCGTCCTCGATATCCGTGATGAATACCTTGCCGTCGCCGGTCTTTCCGGTTCCGATGATCGTCGCGATGTCCGCGAGGATCCCATCGCACTTTTCATCCTCTACTACTGTAAAAATAAGGATCTTCGGCAGGAGATTGATATCCTCTCCTGAAAAATGCATCTCATCGATATAGCCTCTCTGTTTTCCTGAGCCCATGACCGAGAGAACAGTAAGTCCCTCACAGTCGTGTGTCAGAAGAATGTTCTTGATTCCACCGAGCTTTTCAGGTCTGGTAATTATTTCTATCTTTTTCATGTGATGCCTCCTTTTAAAATGTAATCGGTTCATCCCACAGCTTCAGCGGGTGTCCGATAAGGTTTTCCTTTGCGTTTTTATAACACTCGTATCCCCAGGCCACGTCTTCTATCGGCATTCCTTCTATAGATACGAGGATTATCTGATCATCACTGGTCCGGCCTTCCCGTTTGCCTCTGACTATCTGTCCGAGCTCCGAGATATCGTCCATTTTCATCAGGCCGTCACGGACCATATATACAAAATCCTCTCCCATGCAGCCGGTGTGCTTTCTTTTTCCGTTTTCGTCGTAGCCCTCGTTGTCCTCGTCTGCGTAGTTTTCATACATTCCGATGTTGTCAACTACCTTCCGGAATGGGAGGATGGATTCGTAATCCATGTTAAAAGTAGATGTTGAGATTACCGTTGCTCCCGGCTTTATCCATTCAGCTTTGTACTCCGGCCACTCGCCCTCCTTGCAGGAGACGGCTTCGGTAACGATGTCCGAATCCCTTATCGCCTCCTCGAGGGTAGCTGCTACAGTAACCTTTTTTACCCACGGAAAATTAACCTCTATAAATTCCTTTGCCTCAAGTGCCGTGGCGCTGGTCGTCGATGAGCCCTTGATCTTTATCTCCTCGATGGTTTTTATTTTTGAAAGAATAGCCATGACTGAGGATTTTCCGATCGGGCCGGCTCCGATAAGCGCGAGGACTTTTGAATCCTTTTTCGCCAGAAGCTTTGCCGCAAGCCCCGGCATAGCACCGGTCCTGATCGAACTTAACAGGTTTGCCGACATATACGCGAGCGGCGCTCCGGTTTCCACATCGTTAAGCATCATCATAAGTATCGACCGTGGAAGTCCGTGCTGTCTGTTTCTGCCGTTCGAGCCGTACCATTTACAACCCGCCAGGTGGAACCTTCCTCCTATATATGCCGGCATCGCGATGAACCTTCGGTCTGCCGCATTGTTAAGCGGAAATCCCGGGATGTCCGAATGCTTCGGGAAGTAGAGCATCATTCCATGCTGGTCGTGCTCCGGGCCTCCCATGATAGCGTCTCCGTCTTCAAGGAGTCCTACTACCTCTTCCATCACATCCACAGCTTTTCCTGCGTCAAGCACTCCTGCCTCTACCATGTCGTCTTCCGACAGCCACAGGATCCTGATCCTGCGGTTTGTCTCCTTATGTGTCAGCTGGCTTCTTATATCAAGTGGCATCTTTTCTTCCTTTCTATTATCAGTCACTCATAAGCTCGTTATACAGCTCGTCCATTTTTGAAATCTGTTCGTCTGTAGTGCAGAGCATTTCGTTATCCTTCCACATCTCGGTGTATTTTGTCACACACGGATTGTCGTAGTAGTTATCCGGAAGCAGATCCTGTATCTCATCCTTCTTTATAATAGGAACTCCTCCGTACTCTTTAAGAGTCTTTGCCTGCTCCTTTGGCTGATAGGTAAAATTGATAAACTCTGTCGCGAGCTTCTGTCTGGTTGAAGTCTTTGCTATGGCCCAGTTCTGAGTGTAGCCGAGTCCTGTAACAGGTACGATATCGAATTCATCCCAGTACTTGTTGGAATCAGCGCACAGGTAGTTGTAGTCCCAGCAGAGAGCCACCGAGCATTCTCCTGACTCAAGCTGTGAAAGTGCCGACGAACCTACGAACGACTTGACGTTCTTCTTGAATTTTTTAAGAAGTGCCTGAGCATCCGCGAGCTCATCGTCATCTGTGCTTCCTATTGAATAGCCGCAGGCTCTCAGTGCCTCCGCGTAAAGCGAGATAGTCGCGTTTACCGAACAGATCTGACCCTTGAATGCCGGATCCGCCAGATCAGCGAAGGAAGTGATCTCCTTCGGACAGGTCTTTTTGTTATATACAACGCAGGTGTAAAGCGGTCCTGAGATAGGAATTGTATAAGTAAAATTCTCATCTCCTACAGGTCCTGTACCGTCCGCCATAAAGGTATCCTGGTCGACATACTTCAGATTCGTTATCGAAGCCTTGTCAAGCTTCTCAAGAAGTCCCGCGTCTTCAAAAGCCTTTACATAAGCACTCTCCAGATCTATAACATCGTAGTCCTGCTTGCTGTTTATCATTTTTGAAAGGATTTCATTAGTATCCTCTATGTATGTGACGTTAACGTCGACTCCGTATTTATCCTCGAAGTCCTTTATCGTTTCCTCAGAACAGTCACCGTCCCACATAAGAAGGTTCAGCTTGTCCGCTGATCCGGAATCTCCAGATGCACCGGAACTGCTGCTTCCACAGCCTGTAAGCATTCCCACAGCCATTGCTGAGGTAAGGATTGCTGCGAGAATACTCTTTTTAAAATTACGTCTGTTCATTTGCTGCTCCTTTCACTAAACTAAAAAAAGAAGTGCTGCATCTTTGCAACACCTCTCTGTGTTTACTATTTTAAAATTAATTACAAAAAAAGGAACCGTCCCGGATCAGGGGAACGACTCCTTTGTCTTTTTGTATCAACTTGTCGTTATGATAGTCCTCTGAGAATTAATTGTCAAGCATAAATTTTATTTTTGTCAAAAAT
>JBJELA010000064.1:0-3109 GCA_051878915.1 Candidatus Weimeria sp. | reverse complement strand
ACTACTATTCTCGGCTGGGACTACTACAGCGAGAGATGTCTTGAGTACCTCGTCGGTGACAGACCTACGATTATCCGCGCCTACAGATGGCTCTATATCTTCTGTGTTTTCATCGGACCATATATGACTGTTTCTTTCGTATGGACACTTGCCGATATCTTCAACGGCCTTATGGCCATCCCGAACCTGATCGGGCTTATCGCCCTCTCAGGCGTCTGCGCGAAGGAGACAAAGAGATACTTCGATGTGCTCCACAAGGAACACTGATCAGCTGAAAAACAATAAACCGTGTAAATAAAACAGAGGTCATCCACTGCGGATGACCTCTGTTTTTATGATGCAACCTGCACTATACAGAAGCATTTATAATCTCACTCTGGATCTTTATAGAGAAGGCGGTCTATAAGTACCCTCCCATAATCATCCAGACGCTTTTTAAGCTCCCTGTAATCCGGCTCGTACTTTGCCACCTCGTTCCAGAAACGGCTCGAATGATTCGGTTCTAGGTAGTGGCAGAGCTCATGATATATCACATACCGGGCACATTCCTTCGGAACATACAAAAGAAGCAGGTTAAACGTCAGCTTCCCGGTCTTCGGCCTGCATGAGCCCCAGCGGCTCGTCATCCTGCGCATTGTGATGCCTGTGACAGCTGCCCGATGGTCTTCAACAAACCTTCTGTAGCATCTGAAAAACAGATTCTGAAACTCGATCCTGGTGCTCACAAGCGGCATTCCATTGTAAATACTGCCCTTTTCAAACGGCTTTCCTGCCACATAGTCGTCGCCGTATTTTTTTACAGTCCAGTCAGGAACGTCCTTCATCCTTTCCTGGACGAAGTTTTCAAAGTTCTCGTGCGCCCTTGCAATCCTCGCGCGGTCCTCATCAAGCGCCGGACCGTTTTTTCTGACGAGATCTTCAATAAAAGCGCGGGATACGCCATAGGGAGCCGATACACGGAAAACCCCGTCAGCTCCTGCCCTGATACGGACAGACTTCATCCCGCGTTTTCTCGTAATGACAAACCTTACCTGATCATCCTTCTGCTTTTTCCCAGTCATTTCAGATCTTCCAGCTCTACCAGAAACATCTCGTAGAGGTCATCCTCGCCCGCGAGCAGCGGTGAATTCTCTCCGCCGCCATTCGTACTTCTGCGCATCGCGGCGTAGCTCTCCTCTCCCGCGTTTACGAGGTCTATCGCTGAGATCTCATAACCTTCACGGTTTAAGATCTTACAGAACTCTGAGAGTCCGCCCTTTTTTCCCTCTGTGTCAAGAAGTTCCTTACAGAATGCCTTGTCAGTTTCTGCTCTCTTCTTAGCTTCTTCAAGTGTCTCATAAACAGTCATATGAAATCCTCCTTCCACGCTTTTCCTTTTCCTTACAGAGTATTATACCGCGTTTAAAAAATAAAAAACAGCCACAGAAGGACGTTTTCCTGCTGTGGCTGCTCTTATTTTTTCAGAGATCAGACTTCATAGAATCTCTCGTATCTTAAAGGTTTGATATCGCAGATCGGATCCTCGCCTACGATAGTCTGAGCTATGATATAGCCGACTGCCGGCGCGGTTCCGAAGCCGTGGCCGTTGAATCCACATGCGAGGACAAGTCCGTCAGCCTCCTTCGGTCTTCCGAGAACGCAGACGCCGTCCTTTGTCATATCAAGGATTCCGCTCCAGCTGCGGACGATCTTTGCCTTGGCGAGAGCCGGGATCCAGCCCTCGATGGCGCGGCAGCTTGCTCCGAGAGTAGCCGGATGCTGGATTCGCATATCGTTAGGATCCTTAATATCGATAAACTCCTCAAGACCGGACTCAGAACCGAATACGAATGAGCCGTGCTTTGTCTGGTGGCCATAGAAGTCAGCAGCTGCTGTACCAAGCATCTGCGGGAACATCTCAGGCTCCATCTCAGTTACCAGGGCACAGTCAACTAAAGGAGTCATCGGGATATCAAGACCTATCGTGTTTATGATCCTTCTTGAGTCATATCCGGCGGCAACTACTACCTCACCGCCCTCGATCACGGTACCGTCCTTAAGGATGACCTTTCTTACCTTTCCTTTTACTTTTTCAAGGGACTCAACCATAGCGCCGGTATAAAAATGAACGCCAAGCTCTATGTCCTTTAAGTAATAAGCAAGGGTTGCCACAAGCGGGTTTGCGTGTCCGTCTGTCGGGCAGAAGCTTGCGCCCATGACATCCTCTGACATATAAGGGCTTATCTTTCTTACCTCGTCTCCTGAGATCATATCGAGCTTAAGGCCGCCGGCTGCGCAGCTGTCAGCAAGTGCCTGAAGCTTCTTCATGTGCGCCTCTGTCTTTCCAAGACGAAGGTTACCCTTCTGGGTGTACTCGACGTCACGTCCGAGCTCCTCAGAGAGTGTAGGCCAGAACTTCTGGACCGCTGCCATTGCGATAGGGAGCTCTCTCGGATCACGTCCTGACTGACGGACACCACCGCCGTTACGGCTTGAACCGCCATGTCCTATCGAGTCACTTCCTTCAAGTACGATTATATCCTTAACACCTTTTCCGGTCAGATAGTAAGCTATGGCACAGCCTACGATACCGCCGCCTATGATAACTACATCTGCTGTCTTCTTCATCGTAAGCCTCCTTTAACTGCGTCTTCCTCAAGTCCTCTGTCGTTTCCGCCGACACCCATATCTACCGGTCTCATAGGGGTACGGGCTGTCGCGAGTACCACGTCATTCGGCTTTATATGAAGCTCTTTTGCTACAAGTCTTCTCGTAAGGGTTCCGCAGGTCTGGCCCTGGCAGAGTCCCATGCCGCAGCGGAGAAGTCTTCTGAGCTCCTCGATTGTAGTAATTCCGCTGTGCAGAGCCTGTCTGATCTCGCCCTTTGTGACTTCCTCACAGCGGCAGACCAGAAGGTCATCATCATCCTCAGGCACATAAGGGCCGATTTCTTTTAATTTTTCTTCGATATCAAGCATTTTTCTTCCTCCTGTCACTGTGCCTTATAGAATCTGGCTTTGTCGATGTACTCCATCGGTACCTTCATTGTAACTAAGTTTGTTCCATCAAATGCCTTTGAAGAGCGGACATTTGTTATCTCAGCGTCACAGATCTTCTCACAGCTTCTGGA
>JBJELA010000063.1:0-3111 GCA_051878915.1 Candidatus Weimeria sp. | reverse complement strand
ATGCACCCCGGATAGCACAGAAGTCCCCTCTCATCAAGCCTCTCCCAGCGGTAGCTGTGTATATGGCCAAGCGCCAGATAATCTATATATCTGCCGCGCATTTTTGACAGGTCTATCACGTATGAATTGTCATGTACAGGGTACTCACTGTCCATTCCGTGAAGCATGACGATGTTCATTTTGGACTGGTCAAGTACGAGTTCTCTTGTGACATCAGCCGGTGACTTGGCATCGAGCTCTCTTCCTGTGATTACAATATTGTCCTCTGCAAGCGGATAAGATGTCCATTTGTCCCTTGTGAACAGGTGCAGATTGGAAGGGATCTCATCCATCTCATCGAGGAAATCCGTAATGTCGTGGTTACCTCTCAGATAGTAAAAATCCATGTCCCTGTGGCTTAGAAACTCCTGTGTCACCTTATCCTTTACGGATTTTCTGATATGACTCTTGTCAAAGAGATCTCCGGCAATAAGCACGACACGTACTCCCTGCTCCTGGGCATACTCAAGGCTTTTGTGAAAAGTCATCAGTATCTCCTCACGCCTCATATCAGCCTGCTCCTGGGACAGTCTGCTCTTCATTTTTGAATCGAGATGAATATCTGCACAGTGCATTATCTTCATAGATGCGCTTCCTTAAGCTCCTGTAAAAATTCCCTTGCTGTAATCCTTACGGCACCATTTCCTATGGCTATTGCCTGCTCAGCGCCGTCGCTTGTGACGACTCTCACTGAGTCCTTATCCTTGTGTTCCTGTGTAAATTTCTCTATATAGGCATCCGCGGTCTGATCCTGTCTGGTATAGACAACGGTTATTTTTCCGGACCTGGACTCTCTTCCGGAATTGCCCTTTCTGTTATACGCGTCGAAGACAACTATCGTATCTGCCCCGTCAAAGCCCTGATAGTTCTCGACCTCGTCTACAAGCCGGGTCCTGGCCGCGTCCATATTGGTACGGAACAGCTCTGTCAGTTCCTTTGACGCGTGGATCACATTGTAGCCGTCCACTATCAGATAGCGGTGTTTTTTATTCTCATTGCGGCGTTTCTCTGCAAGCCCGGCATGTGAAGAGATATAGTCCTCCTTCGCGGTCCGGATATTTTCTGCGCGGTCATAATTCCGTTCTGTCGTACCGTCATCAAATGAAGGCCTCTTTATCTCTCCAAACTCCCTGATAAAGATCTCCTCGAGCTCAGGACTCATGCCGCTGTAGCCCTGATATGAGCTTTTCTTCGAGGAATGGCTCTCCATGGCGCCTCCACCTGAAAGCTTCTCCTCCTGCTTTTCATACTGTTCCTCCACCTCACTTGCCGCCTGTCTGATAACCTCTTCGGTATGAGCCCAGTCAACCCTCGGATCACCCTTGAGCACAGGCTCGCTCTTCGCCATCGAGTCGACTAAATACCACGGAACATTGGTTCCGACTCCATGGAAACAGAAAACAGATGACGGAAGGTTCCTCGTATCCGCCTCCGGAAGGTAATGCGATCTTTCTATGACCTCATCAGTATTGTGGCACGGCCTGTAGCCGGCATTTTCTATGGCTATATCCTGCGGTCCCGAAGTGTACGCGAAAAGCCGCCTCGAATACTCCATAAAGGAGCTTACAGGAACCTCTCCGACAAGATTCGTCACCTCTCCTATGGCCTGCGGCGGCTGGGTGCTTCCACCCATCTGCATCAGGTCATTCATGGCTTTTCCGACCGCGTCATTTTTTATCGTAAGAGTAACTCTGTACCACGGCTCTAAAACCTCGCACGAGGCCTTCATAAGTCCCTGTCTTACAGCCCTTATCGTGGCTTTTCTGAAGTCACCGCCCATCGTATGCTTATTCGAGGCAGCGCCGCCTGCGATAGTGATCTTTACATCGGTCAGCGGGCTTCCTGTAAGCACCCCACGGTGCCTGTATCCGTTCAGCGCGGACAGGATCTGCTGCTGGTAATTTTTATCGAGGATATCAGTCGGGCATTCACTTACAGCAGTGATTCCGCTGCCCGGCTCACCCGGTTCGAGAAGGAGCCTTACCTCAGCATAGTGCCTCAGCGGCTCGAAATGTCCTATACCCTCGGCTGAATCTGTGATGGTCTCCTTGTACATAATGCGTCCGGGGCCAAAGGTCACGACATATCCGAATCTCGTCTTTACAGCCTCAGTCACGACGGAAAGCTGAACCTGTCCCATCAGCTTTATATGGACTTCCTTTGTCTCCTCAAGCCATTCAATGCTTAAAGACGGATCCTCCTCGTCAAGGATCTTCATATCATCAAACAGCTTCTGCGGTGACACATCAGCCGGAGGGATGACCTGAAACGACATCACAGACTCTAATAGAGGCTGCCTGACGCTCTGGCACTCGCCTAAGGCATCGCCTGCGTTTACATGGTCAAGGCCCTCGACGACGGCAACGTCTCCTGCCGCGATCTCAGTAACGTTCTCATGCTTATCACCGTTTAAAAAGTGAATTCCGGTAACCTTATCGGAGCCGACATTATCCCTGATGGCAAGTGTTCCGCCTGTCATCTTCAGATGGACGAGACGGGTATTGCCCTCACGTGTCACCTTGTAGCAGTACGCTCCAAAGCCATCCGTTACAGGACCTGGAGACGCGAGAGAGGTAACGAGCTCTACAAGCCTGTCAACTCCCTCATTCTTAAGCGCACTTCCATATAACACCGGAAAAAATGACCGCTTCGCGAACGCTCTTCTTAAAGCCTCGTCTGGCAGTTCATTTTTTTCTGTATAAAGAGAGAAGAGTTCGTCATCACAGAATGCGAGCTCTTCCTCTCTGGTTTTTTTGTCTGCAGAAAAATCAATTATCTCCCCTGGTAATTCCTTCTTAAGCCCCTCCAGAAGCTCCTCTCTGGTCTTTTTGGCAGTATCCATTTTGTTTACAAAAATAAACGCAGGTATCTGATAGTAGGAAAGGAGCTTCCAGAGAGTCCTAGTGTGGCTCTCGACTCCTGAAAGGCCGCTTATCACAAGGACTGCCGCGTCAAGGACCGGAAGCACTCTCTCCATCTCAGTCCCGAAGTCCACGTGTCCCGGAGTATCTATAAACTGCAGCAGGGTATCTCCTACCGTAAGCCTTGCTTCCCTCGAGTATATAGTGATCC
>JBJELA010000062.1:0-3129 GCA_051878915.1 Candidatus Weimeria sp. | reverse complement strand
TAGATAAGATTTAAAAGAAACGCTCCCGCTACTCCGCCTATCGCACCCTCGACAGTCTTTTTGGGGGAGAGAACAGGCGACATCTTATGTCTGCCGAAAAGTCTTCCGGCGCAGTAGGCACAGGTATCGCATCCCCACGCGGTAAGGAAGATAAGCCAGACTAAGTATTTGCCATGAGTGTACATCCTGGTCTGATAGATGTATGAAAGCAGCACTGATACATACACAGGGCCGAAAAACAGCTCCGTAATCTGCTTTACATCGTACTTCGGATAGGAAAGCACATAGAAGAAAAGCAGTGCTATCAGCATGAACACGATAAGCATTACCGTATATAAGCCTTTAAAGTGGAAAAACAGATTCAGATAGTAAAGCACTGTAAACGCGTAACCGACCAGCGCCGCACTTTTCTTATGCAGATCAAGGGCCCTGTAATACTCAAACAATCCGATAAGTGAGATAACACAGGTAGATATAAGGAGTACAATTCCTCCCGGAATAATAAGTAAAAGCGCAAGTATCACCAGTACTACGCCGCTTAAAAGTCTAGTCCAAAACATAATCAAACCTTTCCATATCTGCGATTTCTGTGTCTGTAGGCATCAACAGCCTTTTTCAGCTCTTCCTCTGTAAAGTCAGGCCAGTCGACCGGTGTGAAATAGAACTCTGCGTAAGCGAGCTGCCAGAGCAGGAAGTTGGAAAGTCTCTGCTCGCCACTGGTCCTTATAAGCAGGTCAGGATCCGGAATATCAGCTGTATCCAGATATCTGCTGAACTTCTCCTCGGTAATCTCAGATGGATCAGATATATCAGAATACATATTTTTCATGGCGCGGACCATCTCATCACGGCTGCCATAATTGATGCAGATGCAGAGGCACATGCCTGTATTTTTCTCAGTAGCCCTTTCAAGCTCTGTCGCTTCTCTTAACAGATCATCAGGCAGGCCGCTCTTGTCACCAATGATTCTTGCTCTCATGCCCTGCTCAAGACAGAGCTTCTGGCAGATCTTCATGTATTTGGCGAGAAGCTTCATAAGAGTCGATACCTCGTCAGCCGGACGATTCCAGTTCTCAGTCGAGAAAGCATAGAGAGATAAATATTTTATCCCAAGCTCATTCGCAGCCTTCGTGACGGGTTCTACCCTCTTCGCCCCCTGTATATGCCCATAGGTACGAGGCATTCCCTTTGCCCTGGCCCAGCGTCCGTTTCCATCCAGAATGATGGCTACGTGCCTGGGAACAGGCAGCAGTTCTTCTTCCATATCCAAACTTCACCTTTAATAAAAAATGGGGACCAAAAAGTCCCCTGTGTTTTTAAACTGTCATTATTTCTTTAGTCTTGTCTTCAATCGCGGCATCGACTTTTTTACTGTACTCATCTGTGAGTTTCTGGATCTGATCCTCAAGGTCCTTCGTCTCATCCTCTGAAAGGGCTTCGGCCTTTCCGGTCTTCTTTACGAAATCATTCGCGTCACGGCGGACATTTCTGACAGCGACCTTGGCGTTTTCACCCATCTTCTTGACCTCCTTTGCGAGCTCCTTCCGGCGCTCCTCTGTCAGGTCAGGGAAGACAAGGCGGATATTTTTACCGTCGTTAGTAGGATTGATACCTAAGTCAGAAACCATGATAGCCTTCTCGATCTCTTTTACCATGGAAGGCTCCCAGGGAGTGATCTGAATGACTCTGGCCTCAGGTACAGAAACATTTGCGACCTGCTGAATAGGAGTAGGAGCTCCATAGTAGTCAACAGTGAGCTTGTCTAATATATGTGGGTTTGCTCTTCCTGCACGGATTGATGAGTAATCCTTTTGAAGTGACTCAAGGGATTTCTGCATTTTATCCTTGAATTCATTTAATCTCTTATCCATAAGAATTTCCTTATACTGTAACTGTGGTACCGTTAAAATCTCCGCTGACAGCCTTAAGGATACTGTCCTTTTCGTCGAGAGCAAAGATACGCATCGGCATCTTATTTTCCATACACATAATAGAAGCAGTAAGGTCCATAACACCAAGCTTCTGATCGATCACATCTGAAATAGAGATAGTATCGTATCTCTTCGCGTCCGGATTAACCTTCGGATCAGAATCATAGACACCGTCAACTGCCTTGGCAAGAAGGATCATGTCTGCCCCGATCTCTATGGCGCGAAGCGCTGTAGCCGTATCAGTTGAAAAATACGGATGGCCTGTTCCTCCTGCAAAAAATACGATGTGGCCAGCCTTCAGGTACTTCTCAGCCCTGTCCTTGGAGTAGAGCTTTGTGAATGAGCCGCACTCAAACGGAGTAAGGATGTTTGTCATAAGGCCGGTATTTCTGACAGCCTCAGACATATAGATGCAGTTCATGACTGTAGCAAGCATACCGATCTGGTCAGCCTGAGAACGGCCCATATCACCTGAGGTACGGCCTCTCCAGAAGTTTCCGCCGCCAATAACGATACCAATCTGCACTCCTGAATCAGCTACTTTTTTAATCTGAGCCGCAACGGAAGCTGCATTGGCCTCGTCAAAACCGAAACCCTTATCTCCTGAAAGCGCTTCTCCTGAAAGCTTTAATAATATTCGTTTCATTGAGCATCAGCCTCGTCACCAAATACAGCGCTGACATCGACATCTGCATAAGCCTGTGAGCAGAAGCCCTCGATGATGGCACCATTGTTTATCTGAACGCTCTTTGACTTGATGTTACCCATAACTACAGCTGAGGTATCAACTACAACAGGTCCCTGAACATCGATATCACCCTTTACAGCACCTGCGATAACAGCTGATGAAGCGCTGACATTTCCGATAACGACAGAACCTACACCGATCTTTACTGTTCCATCTGAAACAACCTCACCCTGAATATGAGCCTGGTCGGCAACGAACTCTGAAGCCTGTGAATTTCCGTTGATGGTTCCGGAAACAGTAAGCTTTCCGTTGCATCTGACGTTACCATTTATGGTTCCCTCTACACTGATAGAGCCTGTAGAATCAAGATCACCTGTGATAGTCATTCCAGAGGTGATGACAGCATTCTCGTTTGAAGCTGATGGGCGGGTATTTAATGTATCAAGTGAGTCGTTTGCAGGTGCCTGGTAATCCATAATGTTATTCTCCTTCTCTTCTGGTAATTGATCT
>JBJELA010000061.1:0-3144 GCA_051878915.1 Candidatus Weimeria sp. | reverse complement strand
AGAAATCTTCTTTTTATCTTTCGCATAATTTTCCTTTAAAAAAGCGGCGGAACACACGCCCCGCCGCCTATACAATATTTACTTTCTGTCTGTCTTCTTCTTGTCCTTGGTCCGTCTTACGTTCTTTGGGTCATTGACTGGTGCGACAAGCTTTAACAGTCCTGTCGTGGTATTTCCCGCGATCCTCTTAAGGAAGCACAGGTAGTATCCCTTTTCCTTGGAATACTCGTCTCCCTCACGGCAGGTCACGACCGTCTTTGTACCGTCGTTCCAGTAGATGATGGTAGACCTGTCATTGAAGATGGTTTTTACAGGGCGGAGAAAGTATGCTCCCTCTGTCCTGCTTTTAGCAAGCTCTTTTTCAAGCTTGTCGATCTTCTGCCACTGCTGTCTTACCTTCTCTGCAAGGATGACTTCTGCTTTTTCTGCTGTATCTTTTTCGCTGGTCATCATAATAATTCTCCTTCTTCTGTGAAAATAAGGCCTTTCTGATCGTATCCGTCCAGAAGCCTTTTGATAGTCAGTCCATCGCAAGCCGTGATATCGACCTGTAAAGGCTCTAAAAGATTTGCTGAGAAAAGTCCCATGATAGAGCCGCCGTCAACGGTGATGCCGCCGCCGATGTGCACCCTTACTTTTGCGTCAGTCTTTGAGTTTTCCTCTACGAAGCCGGTAACAGCCTTGATGGAGTTAAGTGTTACAAAAATTGTGTCAGTCTTCATGTCTTTCAATAATAGTCACGGTCACGGTAAATGCTGCCGCGATACCGCATAAAAAAAGCAACTGTGCCATCAATAAGTTCCGCCTTCTCCTTCTGATATTCTTATTTCCCTTCATATATGTCTTGGTATTTTTCGTAAAAACGTTCGCCAAGGGATAATCGGGAATATCCGCTGAGGGATAAGAAAAAGCCCCTGCAAATTGCAGAGACTTTTTTTTGATGACCGATTTTTTTTACAATGCCAGTAAGTTAAGACTTTTGGCAAAATTATCTGATACACTCTGATCTGCATTTACAGAAAAGGGTGTATCATTTTCTGTTGAAATCATCCGCTCCATATAGTAAAATATCAACTATGAGCGGAAAGATAGATGTAAGCAGACTGGATAACACATTCCCTGAAGATCACGAGCTTAAAGTTGCCCGTTACTTCGCTGACAGAGGCAAAGATGTGACCTTTATCAGACCGAGTAATATTCCCGGAGTCCATACGCCGGATATCTACATGGATGGTGTTGAATGGGAAATCAAAAGTCCTGTCGGGAAAAGCAGACGAACCATCGAGGTCAATCTCAGGAAGGCGGTAACGCAGTCTGACAGCATCATATTCGATCTCCGCCGCTCATGTCTTAAAGAAGACTGGGCTGTAAACCAGCTCCTTGACAGCTTTAAGAGCAAGACAAAGATAAAGAGGCTTCTTATCATAAAAAAGAACGGCGAGCTTATAAGTCGTTCGAGATAAAAATCGTCACTTGACATTTTACCGAAACGTGGTATCATATCATTAAAGATAAGGTTCCACCCACTGCTGTATAGCGGAGGGCGCAGAGCCTTTTTCTTTTGCCTATAAATACTTTGCCACGTCCCTGTGGGCGTTTATCTCGGCCTTTTTCTTTACATTATCCATTGCTTCCGTCATGGCATCCATGTACATCCTTATCGCCTGCTCACAGGCTCCGGTCTTTGACATGGACATCTTTTCACAGAAGTCTGCAAACTCATTGTACAGGTCTTCATCGAGACTTGCGTTAAGGTAATGGATCTTTTTCTTTTTGTAGCTGTTCATGACACAACACCTCAGTCATTCTTGTCCCATTTATCAATATCGAAGTCCTGATAACTTGCAGAAGCCCAAGGCGTATACTTCGCATCATAATTCGACTTTTTGATATTGCATGGGCGGCAGAGCATCTGAAGATTGCTGTAAACGGTAAGACCGCCTTTGCTCCAAGGCTTTATGTGGTCTCCCTGCATCTGGTTTAAGTCAAATTCGCCGTGGCAGTACGGGCAGGTATGCTTCTGTTCATTCCACTTGCGCTCCATGTCAGCCTTCTTGAACGCTCTCTGGTGAAGGATGTTCATATCGCCGGAAAGGACTGCCTCATACACGTCCTTCGTATTCTGTACGACAGCACCGCCGTCATCATCCTTCATGGCAAGTATTGCCTTTACCCTGTCATCCGCATCAGCAGGAGTCTTGTCGTGGTACTTGTTGTACAGGATTCCCCATTCGACTTTCTTCATGTCAGCCCTGTATGTCGGGAATGTGGCTTTCCCCCATTCCATGACATCCTCGTAATATCTCCACAGTTCAAGGGCATTTGCCTTGCTCTTATTTATCTGCATAAAGTCATCGATGGATTTCATATCTTTCTTTTCGAGCTTGTTATCACGGTTATACTTGTCAGTAGCCCATGACAGCACGATCTCCAAGAGCTTCTGACGTACGACAGCAGTTTCTTTTTCTGAATGAGCACCGCCGTCTGCACTGACATAATCGCCGTAGGTGTGGCCATTGTATGTATGACCTTCCGAAGCCCAACCTTCGCCTTTTATATCAGAAAAATATTTCTTTGCATCTGTAGTCCATGCTGATGTATAAATGGCATTCCGCATCTCCTGATCGGTAAGGCGTATTCCGGCGATATTTATCACCCTGAACCAGTTAAGTTTTTCAGTCTCCGTACCGTCACAGATATAGATAGTAAGAGGATATTCGAGGAACTGTCTCTTCTGATCATCATTGAAGTTCTCGTATGTGGTCTCTCTCAGAACTCCGGTAACTTTGTCCTGAAGATTGATGAACTGTTCGCCATTGTAGAATTTACAGATAGAGATCGTCCTCTGCTGGCCGTCCATCAGCTCGTATGTGCCATCATCGCACTTGGCCCAGTACATCACGTTGAGAGGAAAACCTTCCATGACCGTATTTACCACGGCTCTCTGGGCATCCTGCTCATATATGAAAGCCCTCTGGTATGGTGGACGGACATTGAGTTTTCCACCAAAAGCTGTCACACTGCCTGTCTTTGTGTCCTCAGCATAGCTGTCTACGAGGTCTTTTATCGTAAGATCCTTGCCGTAGATGTCTTTGTATGTGCTTACTATCATTGTTTTATTTCTCCTTCTACATCATTGATAAA
>JBJELA010000060.1:0-3147 GCA_051878915.1 Candidatus Weimeria sp. | reverse complement strand
AGGCAGCTATGTTTCTCGCGCTCGGTCTTGTTCTTCCCTTTGCGACAGGGCAGATACCACAGGTAGGAAATATGCTGCTGCCAATGCATATTCCGGTTCTTCTCTGCGGTATGATCTGCGGCGGAGGATATGGGATGGCTGTCGGGATCATCTGTCCGCTGCTTCGGTATGTGCTGTTTGGTATGCCGCCTGTTTTTCCAACTGGTGTGGCAATGGCGTTTGAGCTGGGCACCTATGGCCTGGTGGCCGGTTTTCTGTACAGCAGATCCAGGTGGCAGTGTGTGCTTGCCGTGGAAAAATGCCTTATTGCAGCAATGATAGCTGGCCGGATCGTCTGGGGTGTGGTGATGTATATCCTTATGGCTGCCACGGGAAAAGCGTTTACTCTGCAGCTGTTTATGGCCGGAGCGTTTTTTAACGCGATACCGGGAATCATCCTGCAGCTTATCCTGATCCCTTCCTGTATGTTCGCGCTGAACAAGGCGGGACTGGTGCCTTTCCATAAGAAAAATGTTAAATCTGAAGACCTTGCGCGTTAGACTCAGTTCATGGTCACCCTCCGCTGATTTTCGTTCGGAAGAGAGTGACCGCTTTTTTCTATGCGCAGCGCTCTGGCGAGACTTAAGGCATTCAGGTCAGGCTGCAGAAGAGGCTTTGCTTCTTCTGCAGCCTTTTCGTTTATGGAAAAGAACAGCGGAAGATGAGACTTGTTCTTTATATCACCAAGCATTGAAAGACCCTGATCTGAGGCTGAGAGGATCCAGAGATACGGGGCAGAACGGGCCTTCCTGAGTGTGTCTGTATCAGAATCCCTGATCCCAAGAAGGATGTGGATCAGGGAACGGCGGATCCTTGAGGCGGTAAGGCTTTTATTTTTTAATAGATCCGCGAACTGGCTGAAATTCACATACTCCGGCAGAAACCTTTTTATCCGCTCAGAGAGGTCATCTGAGACATCAGAAAAACAACTGAAGTCACCTGTTGACGGATCCGTGGGATTATCCTGTTTTTCAGCCGAAAGCAGCGCCAGATGCAGCGGAAGGCTAAGGTCGTTATCATACAGAAGAAGATTCTTCTGATAAGCGTCACTTAGAATTTCGTAAGAAGTTTTTGTCAGATACTGCCTGATATCGCAAAGTGCTCCGTTCTGAACCGCCTTTCGTATATAGGAGGCGGAAGCATAGCCGTTTTCGGACTCCACAGCGTGATGCCCCACGCCCTGGCGCTTTATCGGGATGAGCTCTATATCCGGGGAGTATCTGAGAATCGCCTTCTGGTACTCGAGCGCGAGGATATTATTCGGTTCCTTTAAAAAATGATCGATCTCACTTTTATGGTCGGGGAAGCAGGCGGAGAGAGCCAGACTTCTGGCTGCAGGGAAACTGAGTCCGGATTTCAGGCCGCTGCGGAGAGCTTCCTTGTATTTATCCGGTTCTTCAGTTAAAACGCAGGCCAGACTTTTCAGCAGATTTTCTGATGAAAACCCTTCGGCTCCGCAGACTATTCTGTCACAGCCGCAGGCGGAAAGGAGGGAAACTCCTGATCCGGCGAAGATTTCGGCGCTGGCGCATGAAGCGATTACTGGCATTCCGACGACTAAGTCTGCGCCGGCATCAGCCGCGGCCCTGGCGCGGGAATAACGGTCAATCAACGCTATCCCGCCTCTCTGGGTGAATTCGTTACCAAGGGCGACAACGACAGAATCGGCTTTCAGGTTATTTTTCGCGTAATCAATTATGTATTTGTGACCAGTATGCAGAGGGTTGAACTCTGCAATGATTCCAACTCGGGACATCAAAGCTCCATTTCTTATTGAAGATTTTTTATCATAGTTGTATAATAAAACAGCTGTGGACTTTTGTCCATATTGATTGGTTAGATCTGGTGAGATAACGTTTCCGCTGCCGGAGACAGCGGCGTCGGCTCACGAAACAATATTTTCAGTAACTCAAGGAAGGAAACAAAATGAAGGTTTTAGTAATCAACTGCGGAAGCTCATCACTCAAGTATCAGGTAATCGATTCAGACTCTGAGAAGGTACTTGCCAAAGGTCTCTGCGAGAGGATCGGAATCGACGGAAGACTCGTATATCAGCCGGCTGGCTCAGATAAGATCAAGACAGACGTAGCAATGCCTACACACAAGGAGGCTGTAAAGCTTGTCCTTGATGCTCTCGTAAATCCGGAGAACGGAGTGTTAAAGAGCCTTGACGAGATCGGCGCGGTAGGACATCGTATCGTCCATGGCGGAGAGAAGTTTACAGAGTCAGCAGTCATCACAGACGAGATGCTTAAGAAGGTTGAGGAGTGCAATGACCTCGCGCCTCTTCACAACCCTGCCAATATCATCGGAATCAATGCCTGCAGAGAGCTGATGCCTGGAGTTCCTATGGTAGGAGTCTTCGATACAGCTTTCCATCAGACAATGCCTGCAAAGGCCTATATGTATGCCGTTCCATATGAGTGCTATGAGAAGTATGGTGTAAGACGCTATGGTTTCCACGGCACCTCACACAGCTTCGTAAGCAAGCGCGCGGCAGAGGTAGCAGGAATCGACCTTCATAATTCAAAGATAATCGTAGCTCACCTCGGAAACGGTGCTTCGATCTCTGCTGTATTAAACGGCCAGTCAGTAGATACTTCAATGGGACTTTCACCGCTTGAGGGACTTGTGATGGGAACCCGTTCAGGAGACATCGATCCGACCGCGGTTCAGTTCATCGCAAAGAAGGAAGGACTTGACTTTGACGGAGTTATGAACCTTCTGAACAAGAAGTCAGGTGTCCTTGGAATCTCAGGTGTCTCATCAGACTTCAGAGATCTTCTCGCAGCAGCAGATGAGGGCAATGACAGGGCAAAGCTCGCTGTCGATATGTTCTGCTACAGAGTCGCAAAGTACATCGGAGCCTACACAGCAGCCATGAACGGTGTCGACCTTATCGCATTCACAGCAGGTGTCGGTGAGAACAATGGCTTTGTCAGAGAGCAGATCTGCCAGTACCTTGGATTCATGGGTGTTAATATTGACAGCAAGGCAAACGAGGTAGCAGGAGAAGAGAGAAAAATCTCGACAGACGACTCGAAGGTTCTTGTCTATGTGATCCCTACAAACGAGGAGCTTGCTATTGCCCGTGAGACAGTAGCACTG
>JBJELA010000059.1:0-3159 GCA_051878915.1 Candidatus Weimeria sp. | reverse complement strand
AGTCAGTTGGAAGAATGATGGACGGGACTTTAAGAGAAACCGGAAAAGGCGGTCTCGCCGCGAGCGAGACCGCCAGGAAGCTCTCTGAGAGCCAGAAATAATTATTAAAATACCGGCTCAGGACTATCTGATGATAATCCTGAGCCGGTATTTTTTGAACTTTTGTCAGCTTTCTGTCAGGCTGTCTTTATATCCTTTGCATAGAATCTGTCATACTTGAGTCCTGAGATGTCGCAGACAGGCTTCTCACCAGCTACGAGCTGTGAAACCACTGTGCCGACTCCCGGAGCAATTCCAAAACCATGTCCTGTAAATCCGCAGGCAAGAATCAGACCTGGGACCTCGCTTACAGTGTCGATCACAGGAACTCCGTCCTTCATATTGTCTGTCCATCCGGCCCATGCTCTTACGATCTTGGCATCCTTGAGCATCGGGATGTATCTGATGATACCACGGCAGATACAAGGAACTGTATCACTGTAGTTCATCGGGGTGCCATTATCCTTCTTGTAGAGCTCTAATCCTGTTGAACCGCCGATTACGAATGAACCGTGATCTGTCTGATGTCCATAGAAATCTGCCTCTGCAGTTCCGAGCATCTGCTCGAACATCTTCGGCTCAGCCTCTGTTACAAGGCACTCTACCAGCTTGCTTACCATCGGGATATCGATTCCCACAGTTCCGGCGATAGCACGTGATGCCATGCCAGCCGCAAGAATGATATAATCTCCCTCATAGGTATCTGTCTGGGTGATGACCTGTCTTGCCTTGCCTTTTATTTTTTTAATCTCTTTTACATCCTCACCGGTGATAAACTCTACTCCGAGCCTTCTTGCTGCCATATAGTAGGCAAGTGTGGCCTTCAGTGGGTTTGCGTGTCCGTCTGTCGGGCACCAGCTGGCTCCGATTACCTCGTCTGAGAGGTACGGATTTATCTGTCTTACCTCATCACCGTCGATCATCCTTACATCGAGTCCGCAGGCTGACGCGGAGTCTGCGAGCTTCTTCAGAGTCTTTAAGTGTGCTTCTGTTTTTCCAAGACGAAGGTTGCCCTTCTTGTGGTACTCTACATCATATCCAAGCTCCTCGGAAAGTGTTGGCCAGAGGTGCTCGATTCCGTACATAGCCAGAGGCAGCTCTCTCGAATCACGTCCTGACTGACGGACACCGCCACCGTTACGGCTTGAACCGCCATTTCCGATGATGTCTGATTTTTCAAGTACAGTTACTTTATAGCCTCTCTTTGCCAGATAGTAAGCACATGAGTTGCCTATGATTCCGGCTCCGATAATGATCACATCTGATGTCTTCATAAATCTGTTTCCTCCGTCTCATCCGCATACACATGCATCTCTGTTGGTCTCATAGGTGCTCTTGAGGTAGCTGGCTCTAAAAGTGCCGGTGAGCACTTTAATTCTCTTGCTACAATTCCCTTTACGAGCTTTGCGCAGGTCTGGCCCTGGCATAAGCCCATGCCGCACCTCAGATATCTTCTGATCTCGGCGATAGTCCAGAGTCCCTCATGGACAGCCTTTCTGATCTCGCCCTTTGTTACTTCCTCACAGCGGCAGACGATCATGTCATCGTCAGGCCCTGGAACGAACTCTCCTATATCTCTTGATCTGTTGCTAAGTTCACTCATTACTTTTCCTCCTGACTTAAACTGCCTTGAAAAATCTGGCTTTCATAGCATATTCCTTAGGTACCTTCATAGTAAGAAGATTTGTGCCGTCAAATGCCTTTGAAGATCTGACCTGCGCAACCTCTGCCTCACATACAACTGAACCGTCTCTTCCAAGAGCTGATCCCTTGTCTCCAACCTTTGGAAGTGGAAGGAACTCATATGGAAGTGTGATCGTTGCCATTCCGTCTCCGGCATCTTCATCAAGAAGGAAAATAGCCTGTCCCGGGCAGCTTGCTACGCACATGCCGCAGTTGATGCAGGTGCTGTCTGCTACTGAAATAGGAAGTGAAGTGATGTTATCTCCGATTGAAATGCATCCCTTCTTGCAGGCATCCTGACAAGGATTGCACGGGATGTTCTGTGTACACTCAAGTACAGGATGGATTCCGGCCTTGTGAATGACTCCAGGATATCTCTCTATCTCATCATCAGCTACATAGCCCTTCTTCAGGAGGTTCTGTGAAATCTCTATTCCCTCATCAGTCTCTGTGATGTTCTTGCCTCTGTTCTTTGGCGCGAACATACCCTGACGAAGTGAATCAAGTGAAGCCTGAAGCTTCTTAAGCTCAGCATCCTTCTCTTCTGTTGTGATATATCCTAAATACTCAGCTGCTACGACACCTGACATACGTCCTTCGATCATAGCTGAAGATGCTTCCTCAATACCGGATACATCACCTGCTGAATAGATTCCAGGGATCGATGTCTCGCCGTATTCTCCGACGATAGGTACCTGTCCGCCGCGCTTCGGATTATCCTCCATCTTGCAGCCTGCCATCTTAAGCAGCTGTGACATAGGTGAAAGTCCGACGGCTACACAGACTGTATCAACATCGAAATGCTTGTCTGTTCCCTCTATAAACTGGAAATGATCATCTACCTGTCCGATCGTAACGCCTGTTACGTGGTCATCTCCCTCAACCTTTTTGATCGTATGTGAAAGATAGAACGGAACTCCGGTACGGGCAACCTTTGCTGCGTGAACTCCGTAACCGCCGATCTTCGGCGCTGCGTCTACGAGTGCTACGACATCGCAGCCTGCCTGAAGGAGCTGGAATGAAACAACGAGTCCTACGTTTCCTGTACCAAGCATCAGGATCCTCTCGCCCGGCTTTACTCCGTAGAGGTTCATAAGTGTCTGAGCTGCTCCGGCTCCCATAACACCCGGAAGGTTCCAGCCATCGAAGAGAACCATGTTCTCGGCTGCTCCTGTGGCGATGATTACCGCGTCACCCTTGAAGTGATGTACCTCTTCTCCCATTCTTACTACTACTTCTCTGTCCTGATAGAGACCGATTACAGTAGCGTTAAGCTCTACCTTGACACCGGCTTCATCTGCTTCCTTAAGAAGCTGCTCGCCGATATGGAAACCTCTTATTTTTGCCTTATGCTCTTTTGAACCAAAGAATTTATGGATCTGCTTGAAAAGCTGTCCACCAGGACGGGCGTTCTCATCGAATACTACTACCTTCATC
>JBJELA010000058.1:0-3167 GCA_051878915.1 Candidatus Weimeria sp. | reverse complement strand
CAGGGCCGCGGCGTAGACAGGACTTGCTCCATCAGTCGAAACGCTTACAGTAAGCCTGCCCCTTTTTATTATAGCAGGAAAAATAAAATCGCAGTTGTCAGGATCATCAACAGCGTTTACCGGGATCCCTCTGCTCCTGCATGCGGAGGCGATCCAGGCGTTAAGCTTCCTGTCGTCAGTCGCCGCAACGACGATATCGGCACTGTCCAGATCAGCCTCTTCAAAATCCCTTTCAAGAAAAAGAACTCCGGAGGGAGCGTTTTCTCTTATTTCACAGGAGATATCAGGCGCGATCACAGTAATTTCTTCTGTAAACGCAATAAGACGGCTGAACTTGCCAGCCGCCACTCTGCCTCCTCCGACGAGGAGCCATTTCTTCTGTTCTATATCGCAGTAAAATGGAAAATAAGTCATATGTTACCTGAAATTTTCTCTGAGCCTGTTAACTACAGGATAAAGCCTGTATGCTATCACCGAAGCCAGACCTGCGATAATCGCGTCGATCCAGACTGTGCTTAAAAACCATACAGTCATAAGTTCCTTGAATCCTATCGGCTGTGCGTTCGGCAGAAAGAAATCCGACATCAGGTAAAAATAGAGAAGTCCCCACAGATAATAGGACAGCATTCCTATCTCACCGGCGATCAGGAACGCGGCGAGTGTTCTCTTTTTAAGCACGCCCCTTAAAAGTCCCGCAAGGAAGGCTGCGGAAACAAATCCTATGATAAAGCCGTACGTAGGCTTCAGGGCATACCAGAGTCCGCCGCCATGCGCATAGACCGGAAGTCCTAAAAGACCGATCAGAAGGTAGATAAATACACTGATGAATCCGTCTTTCGCTCCGAGCAGAAGACCGGCCATCACTGCAAAAAGTATCTGCAGTGATACAGTGACTCCTGTCCCGATAGGGAGCACGATATTGATCTTTGCTCCTATAACCATAAGCGCTACAAACATACCGCAGTACGCGAGGTCAATAGCCCGCATGCCTGTATGGATCTGCTTTGCGTCAGTATTACTCATTTTTTCCTCTTTTCTAATGATGGGTCGTTACTATTCACGACACGAATAGTAACGATGGATCAGATGATCCAGTTGTTTTTGTCAAGTGTGATCGCTGAATTCGTTATCCTGAATATTCTATCAGAAATCTCTTCCGATGTCACTTCATGTTTGTCATTTAAACCACTGATCGAATCCCAGGTCTTGTAATGCTCGTCAGATGAAAGCCTGTCATCTATCTCCGCATCCTTGTCAAGGATCAGAAGAACGATCAGTCCTGCCTGATAGAGATGCTCCACAACATTTGCGTAGTCCTCGCCGCTCTTCGGATGATACAGGTAGGTATGGCGTCCTGCGCTTACCAGGTTGAATTCAGCCTCACCTATCACATCTGCAGGGATGTGATCATCATCAGGCCTGAACTCTACTATAAGCGGTGTCTGCCAGTTAAGAGCGCTTCTCGCGGTTCTGTCGGCCGAGCGGCGGCGCTTCGTCTGTCCATCCACAAGCTTCGTGATGACTCCGCATGCCGATGTCATATTTGAAATCCTGTCGATAAGGATCAGCTCACCCATTGTCCTGTAATCGTTAAACCTGGCAGCGATCACCGGCTCTGTAACGGCAATGGTCACGACGGCTATCTCATTTTTCTTCAGAGTATCCGTATTCTGATGCTCACCGGTGTTGATATCGATCTTATATCTGATATCGGTGACGATGCCAGGGATAAGCTTTGTCCCGAGCTTTACCAGGAAATTCTTTCCAAGGGTAAGATCGGTATCGTCCATCCATAAGAGCTCTGTCTCAAAAGTATCCGCGCTCCTGAGGTCAGTTCCTGATTCGATGACGCAGCCTCTCGAGACATCGACCTCTCTGTCGAGCTGGATCGTGACCGGCTGTCCTTCTATAGCAGAATCCTCTTCATGATCAGCTACGATTATACTCTTTACATGAGCTTCCTCTCCGCTCGGAAGAGTCCTTACAGCGTCTCCCTTATGAATTGTCCCGTGCTCTATCTGACCCTCGAATCCTCTGAATTCGTGGTTCGGACGGCATACTCTCTGAACCGGCATATAGAAGCCCTTTTCTGCTTCAGTCGCCTCATCTATATCCACCGTCTCGAGATAGCTCAGAAGAACCGGGCCGTTGTACCAGTCCATATTTGTGGAGCGCTTTGTGATATTGTCACCCTCAGTTGCTGATACCGGGATAATAACTACACTGTAGAGTGACAGCTCATTCTTCAGATCCTCGATCTGCTTCTCTATTTTTTTATAGGTGTCCTCTGAGTAGCCTGTCAGATCCATTTTGTTCACTGCGAAGACAAAATATCTGATTCCCATCAGAGCGCAGATCCTCGCGTGTCTTCTGGTCTGGGTCAGCACTCCCTGTGTCGCGTCTATAAGGATCACGGCAAGGTCCGCGAATGACGCTCCGCAGGCCATGTTCCTCGTGTACTCCTCATGTCCCGGAGTATCGGCGCAGATGAAGCTCCTGTTATCCGTGGTAAAATATCTGTATGCCACATCTATCGTGATTCCCTGCTCACGCTCAGCCATAAGGCCGTCCAAAAGCAGTGAATAATCGATGTCTCCGCCGCGGCTTCCAACCTTCGAGTCAAGCTTTAACGCTTCCTCCTGGTCCGCGTAGATAAGCTTCGCGTCGTAAAGCAAATGTCCTATAAGTGTTGATTTTCCGTCATCTACGCTTCCGCAGGTGATAAATTTAAGTAATCCGCTCATTTTAGAAATATCCTTCCCGTTTACGTCTCTCCATGCTTGCTGCTCCGTCGTGGTCTATGACACGGCTGGTTCTCTCGGACTCTACAGCTCCGAGGGTTTCCTCGACTATCTTATCAAGCGTATCCGCTTCTGATTCGATGCCGCCTGTCAGCGGGTAGCATCCGAGCGTCCGGAACCTTATCTTCTTATGCTCGATGTCCTCCGGCTTTAAGTTTAATTTTTTAACAATACGGTCGTCATCGATCATGATGATATTGCCGTCACGCTCGATGCACGGGCGCTCCTTCGCGTAATAGAGCGATACGATCTCCAGGTTTTCCCTCTGGATATACTGCCAGATATCCTTCTCTGTCCAGTTCGAAAGCGGGAATACTCTGATGCTCTCGCCCTTGTTTATCTGGGTATTGTGGAGCTTCCACATCT
>JBJELA010000057.1:0-3172 GCA_051878915.1 Candidatus Weimeria sp. | reverse complement strand
ACACGCATATCCGGCACAAGTGTCTCATACTATTCAGGCTATGTGGATGACTTTATATCATCACTTAAGAGCATCTTAAATGACGACGAGCGCAGGAAACTTGCAGAAGGGCTCTTGAAATAAGAGTCCTGTCTGCCAGAGCCTATGCATTTAAGAACATGATTAAAGAATGACAATACATAAAAGGAGAATATTTATGGGAGCATATTATTGCATCGAGGCAGACCTTAAGATAAGAGAGGGCATTACTGACCCTGAAAAGAAGGCTGAGGAAATCCGTAAGTATCTGGGTTCAGGTGGCTATAATGAACTGTTCGCAGAGGACGGCAGGCTTTATATCGAAATATCCGACGACGGGGGATATTCCTTTGGCGAGGACCTTGCAAACGCAGTTTCAGAGATAGCCGACGGAAAGATTTATGTGACTGAGGACGAGGACGACTACATGTATATCCTTTCTAATGGAAAGGTAGATGAGGTGTCGGGCGATAAGGTGATATATTATCACGGCTGCATAGACGACTTCGTGACCGAACTCGGGGGACTGTTAAGCGTAGAGGAACAGAAAGCAGTCATAAAGAAGCTTTCGGAGAAGCTGGCGGGACAGTGACCCGCCTTTTCCGTCCTCAGCCGGCAGTAAAAATACAATATCATGTGGCAGATCGTTATACCAGCACTAAGAAATCTTATCCCCTGGAAATCTCGTTTTAAAAATCTACCAAAGCATAAATGAAGGGGAAAGAGAACAAACGGAAGGAGACAGACATATGAGTATGGATTCATGGACGGAATACGGATTTGGAATTTCAGGAAAGAAGAGCGAAGAGGATATGTCCAAGGGCATTTCCCTCGTAAGGAAGCTTGACCCGAAATGTCGGAAGAGCGATGAAGAGCTGCTCAACGAGTTTTTCGATTATAACGGTCCTTTCAGCGTGATCGCTGACATCTTAAACGGCAGGAACGGCTGCACCGGCTTTATGGGTGTAAACGATGACGAGAACAACTGCAGCGGAGTCGTCTATTCACCGGGTTATCCGTGGGATATTGAAGATGGTGACAGGGACATGACTGCTGATAAGATCGAAAGCATCCTCTCTCCTGTGGCAGAGGCTATGGGATGGGACAGGGAGTGCAACTATAAAGAATTTCATTTTATCGGATAAGAAAGAAGGCAGAGGTATCAGGTGTGAAGGAGTTACTACTTATAAGACCAATCTGGTGAAATTATGTTATCCCGGAAACAGTGAGGAAATTCATGGATAATGCAGCTGTGACAGAAAAAGACGGCATTACGGAATGGGAGAGACAGAAAAAATGACAGATGTCTGTGTTAAAGAAGGCGGTGAAGTCGGTTTATGATTTATGTAACAGGAGATATCCACGGAAACACGAGGCGTTTCTTTACAAAATATTTTCCGAAACAGAAGGAAATGACAAAGGATGACTATATCGTCATCTGCGGTGATTTCGGTCTTGTCTGGGACTGGGAAGGCGAAAGCGTTGAGGAGCAGTTCCTTCTGGATGAGCTGGATAAGAGAAATTTCACCACGCTTTTCGTGGATGGGAACCACGAGAACTTCAACAGGCTGAATGCTTACCCGGTGACTGAGTGGCACGGCGGGAAGGTACATATGATCCGCCCTACGGTGATACACCTCATGCGCGGGCAGGTCTTCGACATCTGCGGGAAGAAGTGTTTTACCTTCGGCGGGGCAAGGTCGCACGACATTGACGGTCTTGCGACTGACGGCGAGTTGGAAGCAGATTACACCGCAGGCATCCTGCAGCCTGATGATCCGAAACTTGAGGAGAAAAAGAAGCTCGCAGAGATCTACGCGACCCCGTGCCGTGTTGAGAACAGGACATGGTGGAGAGCGGAACAGCCTGATAAAAAAGAAATGGAAGAAGGCCGAAAGAACCTTGCGGCTGTGGGAAATAAGGTGGATTACATCTTCACCCACGAAGCGCCGGCTTTATTGCAGAAAGACCTTGCAGGAAAAGACTCGCCATATCTGTTTACGCAGTACCTTCAGGAGATAAGGGATACAGTCGATTACGGTCATTGGTATTTTGGACATTATCACAGAGATTTCGATCTGACCGAAAAGGATACCCTGATCTATTTCAGTATAATCGAAGCGTAAGGAGAAAACGATGGGACTTGACATGAATGCGTGCTATGTAAGGAAGATGAGTGATGAGGATATCGCAGAGTACTTAAAGCATAAGGATGAGGACGGCGCAGACTTTGATAAGCTTATATTTACTGAGGGAGAGTATAAGGAATCTCCTGACATGTACCGTGACATCATGCCGTATTGCAGGCAGATAGAGCTTGTAAATGACTATATTGATCTAAAGAAGATACGTAAAGACTATGATATCCCCGATGACTGGAAGATGGAAGGTGAAAGCTGGTCGTGCGAAGGCGTGGAATTCGACTTCATGAAGGGCAAAGACATAAAGCATATCCAGATGAGAGAAAGCGATATAGACAGCAGATATACAGAACACAGAAAAGAAAACTGCTATATCGTATGTGCCGAAGACCTTATGTATTGGAGAAAGAACTACGCTCTTCAAGAGGTTTTGAAGAAAGCATATCCTAAGACCATCATCAACTGCGGATGGCACAAGGCTAATAAGAAGATGATACAGCTCATGCGTGCGGTAGGAGCTTATATTCCCGAAGAGTGCGAAGGTAATATCTTCTACCATGAATGGTATTAAAGTAAAAGACAAGGAGAAAAAGTAATGAGTGCAGTACATCATCTGAAAGACCTGACGGCGTTATACCCTTTATACAGTTTCCGTTTCTCTCGCGAAAGTGACAAAGAAGCGGTAAGAGACTGCCTCTACGAGTCGTTCGGAACAAGAGTGGAAGAAGAGGGCGGTATTTCGTGGCTTAATGGCAGGTATCTCATGGCCCTCGACATGGGCAAAGTCATAGCTGTCACGGGGATACTTCCTGAAGAAAAGTCAGCTTATCTCGGATGTGAGGTGACATTTACCTGTGTCCGCAGGGCATACAGAAGGCAGGGACTCCTGACATCTATGCTTTTATATCTTCTCAAGGAACTTTACGAAAGCGGATATCAGGGCGAAGTCTACTGTTCGTGCTGGCACCTGGCATTTGCCGACAAGATAAATCTGCATCATGTGATGTCAGCCT
>JBJELA010000056.1:0-3187 GCA_051878915.1 Candidatus Weimeria sp. | reverse complement strand
AAGGTCCGGCCCGATCGACTCACAGAGGTTCTTATCAGCTTCAAAATCACGCGGATACTGCTCTAAGTCCTCATTCGGCCCGAACTGCGGCGGATTTACAAAATCAGATACGATGACACGGTCATTCTGCTCGCGGGCCTTTTTTATCAGGGAAGCATGTCCCTCATGTAAAAATCCCATCGTCGGGACAAGTCCTATTGTCTCATTGTTTTTCTTCCATTCGCGGACATTCTTTTTCACATCGGCAATTGTTTCTGCAACTATCATTTCTTTAATTCCTCCATTACTTCATCAGATATTTTAAAAGTGTGTTCTCCGGTAACCGGGAATGTTTTTTTCCTGACCTCTTCAGAGTACGCGTTGAAGGCGGCCTTCATTTCACTGCCGATATGCGCGAAGTGTTTTACGAACTTCGGTGCGATCCCGTCATACATGTCCAGCATGTCCTGATAGACCAGCACCTGACCGTCACATCCGTTTCCGGCTCCGATGCCTATGGTCGGTATCGAGAGCTCCTCAGTGATCATCGTCGCAAGTTTTTCCGGAACGCACTCCAGTGTAACCATGAAAGCTCCGGCCTCTTCTATTTTTTTCGCATCTTCTAAAAGCTCCCTGGCACGGGCAACATCCTTTCCCTGAACCCTGAACCCGCCGAACGCGTTAACTGACTGCGGTGTAAGGCCGATGTGGCCTTCCACAGGGATCTGGGCGTCAACTATTGCTTTTATCCTTGAAAAATATTTTGCGCCGCCCTCGAGCTTGACTGCGTTGGCGCCGCCCTCCTTTACGAGCCTGCCTGCATTCTCCACTGCCTGCTCGTCAGAAAGGTGATACGACATGAACGGCATATCAGCCACAAGGAAGGTGTTTTTCAGTCCACGTGCCACACAGGCTGTGTGGTGGACCATATCGTCCATAGTCACCGGAAGCGTATTCTCGTATCCCATAATTGTCATTCCGAGAGAATCTCCCACGAGGACAGCATCGATATCTGACTGCTCTATAAGCGTTGCTGTCGTGTAATCGTAACAGGTCAGCATCGCGATCTTTTCACCGTTTTCCTTCATTTTCTGCAGAGTGTTTACAGTCTGCTTTTTTAATGCCATAAAACTTCCTCCAGTTCATTATAGTTTACAGAAGGATTTTTCTTTCGCGCCAGTTCTATCAGCTTTTCAGTAAGAAGCCTGTACAATGTCTCGTCATTGAGATCGTGCAGGCTGTCCAGATGCTTTCTGACAGTTACTGCGTCAGCCCGCTCCGCCGGACCGGTCAGAGCAGCCACAGGACCGTTTTCGGCTGTCGATTCCGCATTCGCGAGGAATAGCGGAGTGATGATCCTTCTTGCCTCAGTCTCAGAAAAACCGATTTTTCCAAGAAGGTCTGAAGACCACGAAAAAAGTCCCGTCACGAAGTTGCTCGCGACTGCGCAGGCCAGATGATAAAGCGTCTTGTCCCCGGCCTTTATCGGAAGCGTATGAAGTCCTGCTTCACTGAAAAAATCCCCGGCTTCCTTCGGAGCTCCTTCTATTGTAAAAACTGTGGATGGAAAATCATCTGCCGCCCTGAACGGGTCTGAAATAGCCATAGCCGGATGCAGACAGAAACCGTACGCGCCATGAAGGTCAGGATAGATCTCAGAGGAAAACGCGCCGCTCGTGTGGATGATCCACTTGTTACTCAGATCATCACAGGAACTGGCGAGCTCCTCCGCGACCTCCCTGATCGAGGCGTCCGGAACCGTTAAAAAAAGGATATCGCTTACACTGGCGATATCCTCTAATCTCTCAAAAACTGATGCGCCGACTTTTTCTGCCGACGTTTTTGCATGATCTCTTGTGTGACTTAAATAACCCGATACCGGGTATCCTTTCCTGGAAAAATAGATTCCCAGGGCTGTGCCGGCCTTTCCGGCACCAATAAAGCCGATTCTTCTCATTCCTTCACCTCCATTTTATGCTCACTGCTTTAATAAGTCAGCTGCAGGGAAGCGATCCCGGAACTCCAGATCAACGCGGGTACAGTTTCTTTCGAATACCATCCGCCAAATAGGGTACTCCTTTTCGGATGATTTGTAAAGACTTTTTAAATCACAAGCTGTTTTCTTCCATGAAGAGTAATTGTTTTTTTTACCTCACTAGCCTATAATAGGATAAATATTCACGAAAAAGGATTGGTAGATCAATGGGCGAATTAGAAAATGAAGAAGTAAACCAGCTTGTAGCAAAGCTGTTATCAGATTATGGAAAAGGGCGTGACATCGACAAGATGGCTGTATTCAACCAGCCGGACCGTGAGAAGGTGGTCCTTATCACAAATAAGCTGCTGCGTCTCGTCTTCCCGGGATACTACAGGGATCAGGTCTATAAGAGCTATAATCTCCGCGGAAACCTGACTGTCCTGATAGAGGATGTCCTCTATAATCTGAGCGGTCAGATAGAGATTGTCCTCTGCTACGACGAGATAACAAAACGAGCCGATGCCGGTGAAACTGCTGCCCTCTCTCCTGAAGAGACAGCAAAATTCAAGGATCAGGCCTACTGCCTGGCTCTTACATTTTTAAACAGGCTTCCTGAGATAAGAGACTATGTGGAAACCGATCTTACCGCCACCTTTGACGGAGATCCTGCCGCCTCTAGTCTCGATGATATAATCCTCTCATACCCGGGAATCAAGGCCACGACTATTAACAGACTCGCGCACGGCCTTTTCCTGTTAAACGTGCCTCTCATTCCACGTATGATGACTGAGTACGCGCACTCTGTCACAGGAATCGATATCCATCCGGGCGCTACGATCGGCAGATACTTCTGCATGGACCACGGAACAGGTGTCGTAGTCGGCTCCACTACCATAATCGGCGACCACGTGAAGGTCTATCAGGGCGTCACCCTTGGCGCGCTCTCAACTGCCGCCGGCCAGGCGCTCCACGGCATAAAGCGTCACCCGACCATAAAGGATAACGTAACGATCTATTCCGGCGCCTCCATCCTCGGTGGAGAGACCATCATAGGCGAGGGCTCAGTCATTGGCTCAAATGCCTTCATCACGAAGTCCATTCCAGCCGGCACCCGTGTGACCATAAAGAACCAGCAGCTTGTCATGAAGGACAAGAACGGAAGCATCATAGAAAAGAATGACCTGGAGAATTCCGACGCCTGGTTCTATGTCATCTGATAAATTCCGCAAT
>JBJELA010000055.1:0-3196 GCA_051878915.1 Candidatus Weimeria sp. | reverse complement strand
GTTGCGGTAAGGAGAATCCTGAATGTCCCGAAGCGAGGCATCGGAGCGACGACTGAGGGAAAAATAGCCGAGTACGCTATGGAGCACAGTCTTTCATTTTATAACGGGATGCAGCTGGGCGTTGAAAACGGAATGTTCGGCAGATCAGGAAAGAAACTTCAGGAATTTATCTCGTTTATAGATTCACTTGGTACGAAGCTTGCGGCGGATGGCGTTACAGGACTTGCAAAGGATATCATAGAGGACACAGGCTATGCCAGGGAGCTTCAGCTAGAGGATACAGACGAGAGCAGGGCAAGGCTTGAGAATCTTGATGAGCTCGTGAGTAAGGCAGCTCTTTTTGAGCGGGAAAAAAATGAAGACGAAGAGACAAAAGACCTTTCTGCGGAGGAGAAGCTTTCACTTTTCCTGCAGGAGGTATCTCTTATGACGAGCGCCGATACCGGTGACGATGAGGAAAACCACGTGACGCTGATGACGCTCCACGCGGCAAAGGGGCTTGAGTTCCCGAACGTCTATATCACAGGATTAGAGGACGGACTTTTCCCTTCCCAGATGTCTGTAAATGCTGATGACAGTGACGAGGAGATCGAAGAGGAGCGCCGGCTTATGTATGTGGGCATAACCAGGGCAATGGATACCCTGACACTTACCTGCGCCTCATCACGCATGGTGCGGGGCCAGACTGAGTACATGCCGGTTTCACGCTTTGTAAAGGAGATACCGGACGAACTTCTTGATGGAAAGCCGGACAGATCCGGTCAGTCCGGCTGGAGCCGGGACATCTCATCCCGCCAGTCTTATGGGAAAAATACCAGCTTCGGATCTGAGGAGTTCATCCCTCCGAAGAATTCCTTCGGCAGCGTGGCATATGGCGGAGTAACAGGATATTCAGCGAACAATGCCGGAAAGAAAAGAAAACCGAGGGCTAAGAAGGAGGACATCTCAAAGCTCTATAAAAAGGGCTCTGAGATAAAAAAATCCGACCTGGATTACAGTATTGGAGACCGTGTCACACACACCAAATTCGGAGAAGGCACAGTCGAAGACATCGTAGATGGCGGCCGCGACTTCGAGGTCACAGTTGACTTTGATAAGGCTGGCCGGAAGAAGATGTTTGCGGGCTTCGCAAAGCTGAAGAAGATCTGACCGGATAAGAGGACAGCAGGAAAGCGCAGGCTGACAGAAAAGCACAGGCCCTTCCGCAGCTGTAACGCTTTATCTGGTAAACAGCGCGATTGTCTCGATATTCGCGGTACGCGGGAACATATCGACGCAGGAGAGACGCTTTACGTGGTAGCCGGCATTTAAAAAGGCCGGGATATCACGGGCTAAAGACTCGGGCTTGCATGCTATGTAGATGACAGAAGGCACCTCATAGGAGAGGATTTTGACAAGTGCCCTGGGCTGTAAGCCCTCGCGCGGAGGATCGACAATTATATAGTCCGGTTTCCCGTCAAGTCCGTCGAGAACTCTGAATACATCGCCGCAGATGAACGAGCAGTTATCGATGCCGTTTGCCGCGGCGTTTATTTTTGCGGCCTCAACAGCCTCAGGCACGATCTCGACACCGGTTACGTGCTCAGCGTACGGAGAGATGATCTGTGTAATGGTACCTGTCCCGCAGTAGAGGTCAAAGACCTCGTGGGGTTTCTGTCCGCCAAGGGCTTCTCTTAAGTATCCGCCTGCCATCGAGTAGAGCCTTTCGGCACCGGCAGAGTTTGTCTGGAAAAATGAGAACGGAGTGATCTTAAACGAGAGCCCCAGGAGATTCTCGAAGAAGTGGTCCTCACCGTAAAGGATCTCTGTGCCCTGATCTGTGACAGAATCGGAGAAAGAATTATTTCTGGTATGAAGAACTCCGGTCAGAGTCCCGTTAAGCCTGAGGTTTTTAAGGACCTTCACATAGCCGTCCAGCAGTTTTTTCTCAGTGTTTTTTTCATCCTGTGTCATTTCAGGATGTTCTTCTGTAAGCCCTCCGCGATTGTCAGTGTAAGGCATGAAACGGTCAGAATCCTTCAGCTCGCCAGTCCAGCTTCGAGGCAGATAATCAGCAGTCACGAGATCGACAAGTATCTGTCCGGTGAAATGCGCGCGCCTTACAAGAAGGTGACGCAGGTATCCACGATGGCATCCCTTGCGGTAAAAGGCCGTATTCTTAAAGTATTCTCTGGTTGAATCAATAATCAACCCGAAATCCGGATCGCAGATGGTGCATGATGGCACAGAGACTATGTCGTAGAAGCTGCCTTTTCTGTGCATTCCAAGCTCGAGGGGACCGTCATAAACCCTGTCTCCAAAGGTGAACTCCATCTTGTTCCGGTATCCGTCAGCGGATGGGCTTGCCGTGACACCTGAAAAGACAGAATCGAAATCAGGTACGATGTTTTTAAAAAGCTTCTTTACCTGATGAGTCTTTATTGACAACTCGTCCTGATACGAGATGGTCTGATACACGCATCCGCCGCATCTGTCACCGTCTTCTCCGGCGTAGCAGAAGTGAGGACAGAGAGGAGCTGTTTCGATATCACTTTTCTGAATGACGCGCTTCAGCTCGCCCTTAGTGTTGTCCACGGAAGTGCGGGTAAGGCGCAGCTCTATCCTCTGCCCGGGCAGGACACCCTTCACAGAGGCAATCCGGTCAGTTCCGTCAATCAGGACCTTTCCAGTGGATGGAAAAGCCGTGTCAGTGACTCTTCCGGTTACGAGTTCATTTTTCTTCATAAAATATCCTTAAAAAAACCTCCCGACATGCTGTGCCGGGAGGTCATTAACAGATTAATAATGTCAGTACCATCACGCCTTGTCAGCGTCATCTGCAAAAAGATCGTCATCATCATCGTCGAAGGCGTCATCGAAGTCATCATCGAAAGCGTCGTCGTAGTCCGGTGTGAAGTAACGGTAGAGCGCATAGGCAACTCCGCAGATAACAGCAGCAACACCGATGAAAATAAGAAGTCCTTTGATAAATTTCTTCATGTCTGTTTTCTCCTTCTTTTTCTGTAAAAGCTCTTTTCTGGTTCTGACGAGACTCATTGGCTTATCGATAATGCTCTTAAGCTTTTCAGTATCGATAAGATCTGCAAGGTCGTCCTTTGTGATCTCCCTGGAAAATATTTTCATAGTACCTCCTTACGCAAGGCCATCAACTTGCAATCTATTATATCACATCATGGCCTTAAAAAATACCAAAATT
>JBJELA010000054.1:0-3215 GCA_051878915.1 Candidatus Weimeria sp. | reverse complement strand
CATCAAAGCCGGTAATCACTTCTGCGAAGAGCACAGGCAAGGGCAAGATCAAGATAACCTGGAAAAAGGTGACGAACGCTACTGCCTATATGGTATATCGCAAGACAGCTGGTTCGAGTAAGTGGGTTCGTGTTAAGACTACGAAGAGCACCTCGTTTACAAACACAGGCCTGAAGAGCGGAAAGAAGTACACCTACAAGGTCATCTCCTACAAGCAGTCAGGTGTAAAGAGAAGCTTCAGTAAATATTCTGCAGGAAAGACTGTAAAAGCAAAATAATAAGGCCATACAGATCAGAAGAGGGACTCCGGAATAATGGAGTCCTTCTTTTGCTGTCTGCGGACTGATATTTTTCAGGGTAAAATCATCATTCAGTTTTGACGTATAGGCGTTTCCGTGATAATATACACTTTATGAGAAAAAATGAGATCGACGAGGCCATGAGGCCGTATATTGAAAAGGAAAAGAAAAAGAAGGCCGCGGAGAAAAAGGCGCTGAAGGCCGCTCAGAACAGTGGGGAGTCGTCAGATTCAATGCCTGCGGACGCTGCGGAGGAGAAATCTGAGGATTCAGAGGAAAAGCCTGCATCTGAGACCTCAGGAGACAACAGCTCTGAGGCTGCGGAAAAAAACGGGACATCGGATTCTCATACTGACAAGAGCTCTGAGAAGGATGGCCTCGTAGAGGTAAACGGAGTCAGAAAGTTCAAGCTCGGCGACTACTACTTTGACAGTTTTCATGAGTACAGGGACGGCCAGAATGACCTGAAAAAAATAAAGCTTATCGAGGATAAAATAGACCTGAACAATCCTCAGATGGTGCTTCGCCTCTATAATACGATACGTGACGGTGAGATCACATTCAAGACGAAGATAGGCGAGGACTATTTTTCCCATATAGGTGATATGGTGGCTGATAAGTCAGTTGGCCTTTTAAAGGATAAGGAGGTCGTGGATACTGCTGAGAAAAAGGTCCGCCCCCAGCGTTATCTGGGCATGATAGTCATCACGGCGGCTGTCGTTCTTTTTTCGTACTTCGGTTTTAATGAGTTAGACAACTATCTGAATACGAGAAAGCTCAAGAATCTGCAGTCAGAGACTACAAACCAGACCACAGACAGCGCGGGAAAGGCATCTGACCAGCAGTCGGCCGAGCTCAAGGGCAAGGATCCATTCAAGCGGACAAAGACGGTAAAGGAAAGTGACCTTACAGTCCTTAAGGATTATAAGGAGCTGAAGGCTGAGAATCCTAATCTTATCGGGTGGCTTAAAATCGATGGAACTGACGTGAACTATCCGGTAATGCAGACTGATGACAACTCGTACTATCTGACTCATTCGTTTGATGGAAAGAACAGCACCTCCGGCGCGCTTTTCATGGATTACCGTTCTGATGCTGTGAACCCGACGACAAATACGATCATTTATGGTCACAACATGAATAACGGAACCATGTTCGGCGGCCTGAAGAAATTTTTAAGTGAGAAGTACTTTAATGAGCACACGACCATAAAGTTTGATACGATCTATGAACACCGTGAGTACGAGCTTATCGCTGTCTGCCTGGCAAAGGTACAGAAATCCACGGACAATACATTCCGCTATTATAACTTTATCCAGGCAAAAAATGAAAATGAGTGGGATGCCTTCACTGAAAGCGTCGGAGCGATGGTCGTAAACGGCGGCATGAGTGTCAAGGCCGGTGACGAGCTTTTGACGCTATCGACCTGTAACAGCTATATTGAGGATGGAAGACTGTTTCTGCTGGCGAAGAGAGTGCAGAGCTGATGCCTGTTTTTCTACGATGATAGTTGACACTTGAGACATTTATATGCTTGAAAAAAGGGCCGAAGGGTAGTAGAATAAAAGGGTATGTTTATTGAAATTTATTACGATTGGGTAGTATAGATGAAAAATAGTACGAGAACAGGGTGGATTCTTATCACACTTGCCCTGGTTATGGGTGTGTGGGTTTTTACGTCACACAGCTCACAGGCAGACCAGACGACGAGTGCGGGATTCGTTTTGAATGACGCAGGTACAAGGCTTATATCTTATCAGGGCTCGGGCGGCTCCGTTACTGTTCCGAGCGGAGTTACGACTATCGACGCCGGTGTATTCGCGAATAACACTTCTATTACAAATGTCAGTCTGCCGAACTCAGTGACTACACTTGGCAGCAGGGTTTTTTCCGGCGCGACGAATCTGCGGAGCGTAACACTTGGCAGAGTGACCAGCATACCGGCGAGCACCTTCCAGAACTGCATGAGTCTGACTCAGGTGTCGATTCCGTCTACTGTTACCAGCATCGGAAGCCAGGCTTTCTATGGCTGTGCGGCTCTTGGATCTATTTCCGTGCCGTCAGGAGTTTCAAGTATTTCGACTGACGCGTTCGGCGAGTGCAATAATCAGACTTCGATCTCAGCTTCAAACAGCTTTTACTCATCCTATGACGGTTGCCTGTACAATGCTTCCGGATCGAGACTGATCCTGGTACCGCCTGGAAAGTCATCGATTTCATTTTCAGGTAATCTCAGGACTATCGGAGCAGGCTCGTTCTCCTATAACCGGAATATCCGTACAGTGTCTGTACCGAGTTCAGCTGATTCGATAGAGTCCGGGGCTTTTACAAACTCCGCAGTCAATTCGATCACTATCCCGAAGAGCGTAGTAAGCATTGGCTCACAGGGCAGCTGGAAGCCGAGTGAGCTTTACGGCTACCAGAACAGCGCGGCGTCTAAGTTCGCTTCCGCTAATGGGATTACGTTCATTGCCCTTGACGCGGGAAGCGGCAGTACTTCATCATCCGATACCGGAAGTTCAACCACAAGCGGGATTGTGAATAACGATGATCCTGACGCGCCGGGAGATGATGACTCAGGCACCTCGAATAATGATGATCCGGACAATCCGTCTGATGACTCGGGCAACGGCGGAAGTTCTAAAAACAGCTCAAAGAACAGCGGAAGCTCTTCAAAGGGCTCAGGAGCAACTGCTTCTGGAAACGCCAGTGCCGCTTCAGGTTCAAATGGCTCGGGCGGTAATTCAACAGCTGGTGGCGCGGGAAAGAGCTACAATGGCAAGGACGCTACACCAAAGACTGCTGATACAAACCTCGATCCGCGATACGCCATGTGTGGTTTCCTTCTTCTGCTCGGAATCTTCATCATGGTATCCGGAAACAAGAGAAAGCTCACGATAGTAAATAAAAAAAGCA
>JBJELA010000053.1:0-3216 GCA_051878915.1 Candidatus Weimeria sp. | reverse complement strand
TCGTGTTTCATAACCACTTTGATGCCTTTCGAAGAAAGGCACATGTATAAATATGTAATCGCTTACATGAACAAATGTAAACGATTATAAAATAAAAAGCAATAGTTTTAAAAAATATCCGGATTTTTGGAAACCTTAGTGGAGGAAAAATAAATGTCAGGTGTAATGGAAAAATTCAGACTCGATGGAAAGACAGCATGGATCACAGGAGCTTCCTATGGTCTGGGACTTGCTTACGCGAAGGCCTATGCAGAGGCTGGCGCAAAGATCGTTTTTAACGATATCAATCAGAAGCTTGTAGACAGGGGATTGAAGGCTTATAAGGAAGCCGGGATCGATGCCTATGGTGTTGTCTGCGATGTAACAGACGAGGAAGAGGTTAACTCATTCGTAAAGACAGTAGAAGAAAAGTATGGCGGGATCGATATCCTCGTAAACAATGCCGGCATCATAAAAAGAATCCCTATGACAGAGATGACTAAGGCTGAGTGGGAGCAGGTAATCTCAGTTGACCTGACCGGGCCGTTCCTCTGCTCCAAGGCAGTAATTCCCGGAATGATAAAGCGGGGCGGCGGCAAGATAATAAATGCCTGCTCCATGATGTCCGAGCTCGGCCGTGAGACAGTATCCGCATACGCTGCCGCAAAGGGCGGACTGAAGATGCTTACGAAGAACATCTGCTCAGAATACGGCCAGTATAATATCCAGTGCAATGCCATTGGACCAGGATACATCGCTACTCCTCAGACCGCCCCATTAAGGGAGAAGCAGCCGGATGGTTCTATGCATCCGTTTGACAGATTCATCAGATCAAAGACACCCGCGCAGAGATGGGGAACACCTGAGGATCTCCAGGGACTTGCGGTATTCCTCGCAAGTCCGGCTTCTGATTTCATCAACGGCCAGGTCGTATATATCGATGGCGGAATCTTAGCCTATATCGGACAGGATCCAAGCCAGCTCGATGAGTCAAAGTTTAAGGACGTAGAAGGTTGAAACTGTATTTTAAACTGTCTTGTTCAGGCGGCGCCTTTTTACTCTTAAAAATTGACTTTTCTGATATACTGTGATAGATACTTTTAGAATAAAAGGTTTTTGCGACAGCAGGAGGAAATCATATGGCATCTATATATTTTGTCCGTCATGGACAGACATTCTGGAACGTAGATAACAAGGTCTGCGGCAGGACTGACATCGACCTGACGCCTACCGGGTATGAGCAGGCAGAAAAAACAGGGAGGATGATCAAATCAAAGATTGAAAGCGGAGAGGTCAGGATAGATGAGATTCTCTCTTCACCGCTGTTACGGGCAAAACACACAGCTGAAACCATTGCAAAAATAACCGGAATCCCTATGATCATCGAGCCGCGGCTTATCGAGCAGAGTTTCGGCAGGTATGAGGGGACAGCGAGGGACGGAGAAGAGTTTCAGCTGAGCAAGCAGAATTTCGCTGACTCATATAGCGGAGGCGAGTCAATGCTTCGGCTCGGGCAGAGGATTTTTAACCTTTTAGACGATCTGAAGGAGAAAGAAGAGTCGACCGGAAAAACCTATCTGCTAGTCGCGCACAATGGAATCGCAAGAATGGTGCAGGCTTATTTCCATGATATGACGAACGAGGAATTTTCCAGGTCGGGGATAAAAAACTGTGAACTGGTGAAGTTCGACTATCAGTAAGCATCATGAAGGGGGTATCGGACCTGCCAGGGATTCAAAGCATATCATGTCTGGAATGTATACAAAAAAATTTTCAGATTAACGGTTAAGTTTTTGATTGAGGGGACGATATAATTAGTGTTCCTTCAAAAAGGAAGAAAGGGAGATACGATGAAAACACATTACAGATCTATTACAAATCAACAGTTTGACACACGATCCGTATCGAGGCGGAATCACAAATAAACACACAGTTCAATAGGATGATGAGTCATGGAAATGGAGACAGGACGTTTATGCCTTTGAGGTTTCCGGCTTTCATCATCCGGTCATACCATTCCCACTTTAAGTAACCGGTCATTTTTGTCTGTCTGTAAGGAGGAAATGCCTATGCAAAAGATCACCAGCCTTATCATTAAATGTCCGCTTTGCGGCAAAATTCACGAGTCAGCACAGATAATGCGTCCTGTGAACAATGAGATTGCGGCTCTCTGGATGAGCTGTCCGGAGAGGAGGGAGATCTTTCTTCCTAAAGAAACACTGAGAGCACTGGCAGAGTACTATGCCAGGAAAGAGAGGTACACGGGAAAACACAGCAGTTAATAACAAAAGATTTTTTTCTTTATAGAAGGGAGCTTTTATTTATGCAGAGAAATCCTGTGACAGCAGTAATCATGCGGATGCTGAAAGACTTATCAGATGGAAATGGAGACAGGGTGTATAAGAACCCCAAAGACATTTTTGACGAGATGGACGAGCAAGGGTCTTTTGTAAAGCTTTCCACAAAGTCAAAGACGCAGAAGAAAACCAACTGCTGCCAGATCGGTGAGATGTTCTGGAACGGCGCAAATCGCGCAACTGTTTATGAGATACTTCTGCGTGCAATGTCATGTACCACAATGTCGGAGCATACAAGACATACACTTGCAATGCTTTTAACTGACACCATCGGCGTAAAGAATCCCGGTATCTATACATCTGACGGTGATGAGGTGGAACCGGTCCCGATGGTATGGGAAAACGAGATGACGGCTTCCAAAGCATATATGGAGGAATGTGAGGAGGAAGATGAAGTCATAACGATAGACAATGCGGCTGACTTCAAGCCACATGAGAATATACTGTCTCCGAAGGAGATATACAGCTTTCTTGATAAGCATATATATTCTCAGGAAGAAGCAAAAAAGGCTGCTTCGATGCTTTTGTGGGAGCATATGAAGGGCATCAAGAGCAACATGGTCTTCGTCGGACCTACAGCATCAGGAAAGACTGAGATTTTCAGACAGATGAAGAAGCTCTATCCTGATATATACATTGTAGATGCCTCAGTCATTACGGAGGACGGTTGGAAGGGCAACTTCAAGCTGACGGATATCTTTAAGAATATCGGCAGTGTCAAGAAGGCGGAGAGGTCCATTATTGTGATGGATGAGGCTGATAAGTTCTTTGAACCGGAGACAAACTCAGGCGGAGAGAATGTATCATACAGCAGACAGAACGAACTTCTTAAAGTCATAGAGGGCGAGGAACTTCATATCGGGGACTCTGTTATAGACAC
>JBJELA010000052.1:0-3220 GCA_051878915.1 Candidatus Weimeria sp. | reverse complement strand
TAGACGAAAACAGCACATTATTTGACAGGACGGAGAATTTATTTGGCTGAAACAAAGAGCGGCTTTGTAACGCTCATCGGACGCCCGAATGTAGGTAAATCCACGCTGATGAACCGCATTATCGGACAGAAGATCGCGATTACCTCAAATAAGCCGCAGACCACAAGAAACAGAATAGAGACAGTGCTTACGGATGACAGGGGACAGATAGTCTTCCTCGATACTCCGGGCATTCACAAGGCAAAGAACAAGCTTGGCGTCTATATGCAGAAGGTGACCGCCGCCGCGATGAAGGGAGTGGACCTTATCCTCTGGCTTATCGAGCCTGATGAGTTCGTAGGCGGAGGAGACGCCTATATTGCAAAGCGGCTCAAGGATCAGACGACGAGGGTTATCCTCGTCATCAACAAGACTGATACGATACCTCACGAGGCAATACTTTCTACGATAAACGCATATAAGGATCTTCTCGATTTTGCGGAGATCGTACCGGTTTCAGCACTGCGGAACAAGGGTATAGACGACCTGGTGGATACAATATTTAAGTATCTGCCGGTGGGACCTTACTTTTTCGATCCCGATACGATCACTGACCAGCCCGAAAGAGCTATTGTGGCCGAGATGATAAGGGAGAAGGCTCTTCATGCCTTGTCTGATGAGGTACCGCATGGAATCGCGGTAATGATAGACGAGATGCATGACAGGGATGACAAGCCTATATGTGATATCTCAGCCACCATCATCTGTGAGAGGGAATCCCACAAGGGCATAATTATCGGAAAGCATGGCAGCATGCTTAAAAAAATAGGAACGAACGCCCGATTTGAGATCGAGCGGCTCTTAGGCTGTAAGGTAAACCTGAGGCTTTTTGTAAAGGTAAAGGAGAACTGGCGCGATTCCGAGGTTCTTTTAGCTAACTACGGATTTAAAAAAGAGGATGAAGAGTAGTGGCCGATGATAAAAATTTCCTGAAGGCGAAGGGATTCGTGCTTTCCTCGATGTCTGTCGGAGAAAATGATAAGAGGATAGTGGTCCTTACAAAGGAGCTTGGGAAGACTTCTGCCTTTGTGCGTGGCGGAGCGAAGCCAAAGAGTCCGCTCCTCGCGGCGACGAATCCGTTTTTCTTCGGAAATTTTGAATTTTATGCCGGGACTAATTCGCTTACACTCAGGAGCGCGAAGCACACGGCGAGGTTCGATGAGATCTTAAACGACCTCGACGATACCTACATGGGCATGTATTTTTTAGAGGTCAGCGGATATTTCGGAAATGTGGCAGAGGACGAAAGCGACAGGATAAATCTCCTCTATGTGGCGCTTAAGGCCCTTATAAGTCACCGTACAAGCAGACAGCTGGTGCGCCTTATATTTGAGCTTCGTACCATGATGATAAATGGAATTTATCCCGATCCCTTTTCATGTCACAGCTGCGGAGAAAAGCTCGATGTGAACGGTGAGAACTATTTTTCGCCGTCGGACTGCTTTTTCTATGACGGTTCATGTAAGGAAAAAATAAAGGGAGCTCCGTTCAGGGTGAGTGCCTACGCGATGTACGCTTTGCAGTATGTGCTCTCAGCGCCGGTGAACGCTATTTTTTCATTTGATTTAAAGAACCAGACATTCGATGATTTTTCCTATATAGTAAAGAGACTCAGGTCGCGTTTTTTTGAGCATACATTTAAGACAGAACGCTTCCTTGGATAAACATAATACCTTTTTTGCTTGAAAAACAGGATAAATAGGGTATAATTGACAAAGTATGGATAGAAGAGAAAACCCGACGCCGGAACAGCTGCGACTCTACCGGCGCAGAAAGAGAATGCTTCAGAAAAGACGCAGACAGCGGCAGCGGCTCCTGCTTGTTCTGGCAGCTATAGCTGTAGTTGCAGTAGTAATTATCGTTGCGGTCGCGCTTGGGGCCTTTGAAAAGAGAAGTGATGTGAACCTTCTTACGATAAAGGCTGATGGAACTGTCGTCTATGAGGAAAATCAGGAGCTTAAGGACAGCAGCGGCCTGAAGAAATTTGTAAAGAGTGAGATCAGGTCGTATAACGATGAAAACGGTTCTGATGATGTAGTCCTTGAGAGATTCGCGAAGGATGGAAATCATTGTTATTTAAGGACCAGATACAAAAATCTTACGGTCTATTCCGACTTCACAGGATATGAGGCTTATAACGGTAAGCTTTCTGACGCGAAGGCAGCAGGATATGATACTTCAGGAGTGTCATTCCGGGAGCTTTCGGGCAGTGCCTCGGGAGACTCGCTTGCGAGCGCCGACGCGTTTGCGGATCAGAAGGTCCTTGTGATCAAGGAGTGGGGCATAGATGTGAAGGTTCCGGGTACGGTTACGGCTGTATCAGATGCCTCATACATAAAGAAAACAGATGACAGTGACAGGGTAACGATCAGTAAAGAGTCTGACAGCGCTGCGGCGCCGCTTACATATATCATATACAAATAGAGAGGATTTTATCATGGTAAAGAGTCTTGACACAATAGTACAGCTGGCAAAGAGCCGTGGATTCGTATATCCGGGTTCAGAGATCTATGGAGGTCTCGCAAATACCTGGGATTACGGTAATCTCGGGGTAGAGCTTAAAAACAACGTAAAGCGCGCCTGGTGGCAGAAGTTCATCCAGGAGAACCCTTACAATGTCGGCGTTGACTGCGCTATCCTTATGAACCCGCAGACCTGGGTCGCATCAGGTCATTTAGGCGGATTTTCAGATCCTCTTATGGACTGCAAGGAGTGCCACGAGAGATTCAGGGCAGATCAGCTGATCGAGAATTTTGCGCATGATAACGGAATAGAGCTCGATAGCTCTGTTGACGGCTGGACAAACGAGCAGATGGAGAACTGGATCGAGGAGCATAATGTTCCATGTCCGTCCTGCGGCAAGCACAACTTCACAGAGATAAGACAGTTCAACCTGATGTTCAAGACCTTCCAGGGTGTTACTGAGGACGCAAAAAATACAGTTTACTTACGTCCTGAGACAGCACAGGGTATCTTCGTAAACTTCAAGAATGTAGCCCGTACCTCCAGAAAGAAGATCCCGTTCGGTATCGGACAGATCGGAAAGTCCTTCAGAAACGAGATCACTCCTGGTAACTTCACATTCAGAACCCGTGAGTTCGAGCAGATGGAGCTTGAGTTCTTCTGCGAGCCTGGTACTGACCTCGACTGGTTTAATTACTGGAGAAAGTTCTGCCACAAC
>JBJELA010000051.1:0-16044 GCA_051878915.1 Candidatus Weimeria sp. | reverse complement strand
ATATTCTCTCCATTTATCTGCTGGTAAAAAAGACGGGTAAAGACATACTTATATGGCTTATGTATATTCCGACAGTTCTTTTGTTATGGTATTGCGGAACAGGTATGCCTGAGAGCATTGCAGTAATCACACTGATGTCCTACAGCACACCTGTAAGAGCAGTTGACGCGTTGGGATATATCTGCCTTATCCTGCTGCTATACTGTCTTTCTCAGATGAACAGATACAGGCTGCCAAAGTATATATCATTACCGCTGACTGTAATTGTTTTTATTCCTGCTTTACTTTCATCATTTAAGGAGCCGGATGTTAATGCCTTAAACTATTTCGTGATAATAGTAATGGCCGTAGTAGGAACGGCAGTGATTTCTTACCTAATGTCAGGGGAAAAATATACGATATCACTCAGGATGATTGCAGCATCCTCAGTTCTCTTTCTTGCTCTTGGTCTGCGGGTTCACCCTGTAATGGTCGGACTTGATGCAATTCTTTCGAAACCGGCAGCGCAGGAAGTGGCATCTATCGTGAAAGAGGATAAAAACGCAAAATGGATAGGCTGTGGAAATATTGTTATTCCCAATTTTCTTGTATCATGTGGAGCCAGTACGTATAATTCCGTGAATTATATTCCAAATATGGACTTTTGGAAAAAACTGGATCCAGATGGCAGGTATAAAGATATGTATAACCGCTACGCCCACATTCAGATAAACCTGACAGATGATAATACAAATCTGTCACTTCCGCAGGCGGATCTTCTGGTACTTGATCTCTCATATAAAGATTTGCCAAAAATAGGAGTTGATTATATAATGTCAGATACTGAACTTGACAACAGTCAGCTGGAAAAAATTTATGATAACCAGGAGATACGTATCTATCATGTCAGATAAGATATTTGACCTAAAAAATATTCATGTAGACGAGAAAAATCGCGCACGTATTATTTTCTGGGGAGAAAAAAACACAAATGAGAATATTATTATTTCTGTAAGTGTCGATGGTTATGACGCTGAAGTAAAGATATATTCAAAGGAAGAAAGGATATACAGTAATCTGATCGGATCCTCCGATCAGAACATCAATCTGGTGGGAGAGGCCATTTTGCCAGAAGAAACACTTAAGAAAAAAAATATTAAGGTGACATTCCGCGCAAATGGAAATAAAATATCATCCATTAAAATGGACTTAAATAGTAAAATGCTAAGCTTTGTATATAATCTGGAAAAGGTCATATACAAAGATGACGGGACTGTGGATATAGCTGGCTGGGCGATTGATGAAGCACCGGTAGACGTGAGGCTTTTTACAGCAGATGGTACTGAAATCCCGGTAGAAAAGAAATACAGAAAAGATCTGTATTCAGCCTGGCCTGAGCTGGAAGAGGAAGACCTTAACGCCGGCTTTTCGATAAAGATACCAAAGGATAAGGTAAATGATTATCCATGGCTGCTGCGGTTTAAATGCTCTCATGGCATTATAGAGAGAAAGTTTACAAAAAGGACCTCGTTCAAGGAAGACTGGAAGGCAGCGGGCGGAGTAAAGAGAGCCATTGCGAGATCATATGAGATAGCGAATGAGCAGGGACTGCGTGCGCTCTTTTCGAGGCTGATATTTGAGATAAAGTCAGGAAGGGTGAAGACTCTGGCTTATCAGAAGTGGATAGAGGGAATAGAGCCATCTGAAGAAGAGCTTGAAAAACAGAGAGCAGAATTCAGGGATTCTGACAGCGGTTCCATGGAATTATTCTCCATCGTAGTGGCGGTATATAAGCCAGGGCAAAAAGATCTGGAAGCTCTTATCAGTTCAGTAAAGGCTCAGACATATGAGAAATGGGAGCTGATCCTTGCAGATGCCGCCGGAGACAGTTTTGCAAAACTGGCAGCAGGCGATGAAAGGATAAAGTATTTTTCGATTGGGTCTAATAAAGGGATTTCTTCGAATACAAATGAGGCGATAAAGCGCGCTGCTGGTGACTGGATAGTATTTGCGGACCACGATGATACGATAGCGCCAGACGCGCTGTATCAGATTCACAGGAGAATTCTGGAGAATCCGGATGCCGGCTTTATCTATTCTGATGAGGATAAAATAAGTGCGGACGGAAGGAAGAGATTTGATCCTGTCTTCAAAACCGATTATAATCCGGATCTGTTATGCAGCGAGAATTATATATCTCATCTGTCTGCTGTGAGAAGAGATGTCATGGATGAAGCAGGGCTTCTCAATCCTTCATATGACGGCGCTCAGGATTATGATTTTACTTTGAGATGCGTTGAAAAATTAAAGGATGATCAGATAATCCATATACCGGAGGTGCTCTATCACTGGAGGACTTCGTCTGTATCTACAGCGGCAGACCAGGATAATAAGCTTTACGCGTTTGAAGCGGGAAAGAGAGCTGTTCAGGCCCATCTGGACAGAACCGGGATTCCGGCCGAAGTTTCGGAAATGACGGTACACGGGAGATACAGAGTTCACTATCATTGGGACGATACTCCACTTGTATCGATCATTATTCCGAATAAGGATCATATAGATGATCTGAGACGATGTATAGACTCAATTCGGGAAAAAACGGACTATCCTGCCTATGAAATAATTATTATTGAGAATAACAGCGAAAAACAGGAAACATTCAGGTATTATGATTCGTTGTCATCAGACAGGAGAATAAGAGTTATTAAGTATAAGGGAGACTTTAACTATTCAGCGATCAATAATTATGGAGCAGCCTATGCAAAAGGAGAGTATCTTCTTCTGCTGAATAATGATACTGAAGTAATAAGTCCGGAATGGATGACGGAGATGGTTGGAATCTGCCAGAGAAAAGATGTTGGTATTGTCGGGGCAAAGCTATATTATCCTGATGGAACTATCCAGCATGCGGGGGTAATAATAGGAATTGGAGGCGTGGCCGGACATGCGTTCAAATATTTCCCTCATGCACATCATGGAACGGCAGACAGACTGATCGTGTGTCAGGACTACAGTGCAGTCACAGCAGCCTGTATGCTGGTAAAAAAAGAAGCATTCGATCAGGTAGGCGGACTGTCAGAAGAATTTGCAGTTGCCTTTAATGATATAGATTTCTGCATGAAGGTCAGAAAGAAGGGGTACAGGATTGTTTTTACACCCTTTGCTGAGCTTACCCACTATGAATCCAAGTCGAGGGGAAACGAGGATACTGCTGAGAAGCAGGAGAGATTCCGGGGCGAGGTAGAGCGATTTCTTGATAAATGGGGTGATATTGTAAAAAGGGGCGACCCGTACTATAATAAGCACTATTCGCTGAAGCGTGAGGATTTTTCTTTTAACGAGGATTTAAAGCATGAATAACCACACTTTTGCTGTCTTAGCTTACAAGGACAGCCATTATCTCGAGGAATGCATCAGATCGCTGGAAAATCAGACCGTAGAGAGTGAAATCTATATAGCGACATCGACTCCGAGTGAATATATCTCAGATATCGCAAACAGACACGGGATCAGGGTATTTGTCAATGAAGGCGAAAAAGGCATTACGCAGGACTGGAACTTTGCTATGTCAAAGGCGAAGACAGGGCTATTGACTCTGGCTCATCAGGATGATGTATATCTGCCGGATTACACTGAAAAATGTCTCTGTTATATGGAAAGAGCCAGCCACCCGCTGATATTCTTTACGGATTATGCGGAGCTCAGGAATGGAGAGGTGGTACGGGAAAACCGTAATCTGAAGATCAAGAGAGCGCTGCTTAAAGAATTAGAGAAGCAGAAGAACTGGAGCAGAAAGAGAGTCAGGCGCAGATCGCTGTCACTTGGAGATGCCATCTGCTGCCCGTCAGTGACTTATTGTATGAAAAATCTTCCGAGCCCGGTGTTTTTAAACCATTTCGAAGCGAGCGAGGATTGGGAAGCCTGGGATAGACTTTCAAAGATGGACGGGGAATTCATCTATGCTCCGGAGATCCTGATGTATCACAGAATACACGCGGAGTCTGCCACAACAAAGGTAATAGGAGAAAATCACAGGAGAGACGAAACATATGAGATGTATCGCAAATTCTGGCCGTCAGGGATAGCACGGATCCTGACACGGATTTATTCCGGGAGTGAAAGGTCGAACCAGATATGAGCGAAAAGAAACTGGTAATCATTCCGGCATATAACGAAGAAGGCGCTATCGTAGAAACAGTAGCAAGTATCAGGAAATCAGCCCCTGACTTTGACGTGATAGTGATAAATGACTGCTCGACTGATGATACAGAAAAACTGCTGACAAAGAACGGCATCAGACATATAAATCTGCCGATGAACCTGGGAATAGGTGGTGCAGTCCAGACGGGATATATATACGCTTGTAAAAATGGGTATGATCTGGCGGTACAGATGGACGGAGACGGTCAGCATGATGCGGTGTTTCTGCATCAGATGCTCATGTGTATGAACAATACAAAGTCTGACATGATAATAGGCTCCAGATTCATAGAAAAAGAAGGATTCCAGTCCACAGGGCTTCGGAGAGTGGGTATCTCTTTTTTTACTAAATGGATAAAGCTTCTGACAGGCCGCACGATAACCGATCCCACTTCTGGAATGAGAATGGTAGACAGAAAGGTAATAGAACTGTTTGCGGAGGAATATCCGAAGGATTATCCCGAACCTGAGACGGTTGTGACTCTACTGAAACAGGGATATGGTATTTCTGAAATACCTGTGAAAATGCATGATCGAACAGCGGGTGAATCATCTATTTCAATACGCAGTTCAGTATATTACATGATAAAGGTATCAATCGCCTGTCTGATCTCATCCTGGTCGGCGGGTCTTATCGGGAGGAAAAAGAAATGAACCTGAGACTTCAGCTTTTTGTCGCAGTAGTAATAATCCTTGCAATAGTCTATATCACAAATAAGGTCAGAAAAAAACAGGTCGAGCTGAAATACGTCCTTATATGGTATGCGCTCGGAGTAATCTATCTGTTATTTGATCTGATACCGCCGCTGCAGAGTGCCGTATGTGGCCTGCTCGGGATATCAGTTCCTGTGAATATGCTTATTTTTCTGGCGGTGGGCCTCATACTTCTGATTGTTTTTCAGCAGACGATAATAATCTCCAGACAGTCGAGGACTATAGTGCGTCTGACACAGGAGATTGCTATACTGAATGAGAAACTGGATTGTACAGAACAAAAATAAGCTTCTTAGATTATTCAAGGATAAACAGATGATTTTTGTAACAAAGCGGACACTACCCATCAAATCTGATAGGACGGATAAATGAAAAAAGACATAGCCTGGAATACTTTCGGAAATATTTTTTACGGGTTCTGCACCTGGGTTATTACCATTCTCGTTGTCAGGATGGGTTCGTTTACTGACGCGGGTTATCTGTCACTTGCTATGACGACGAGCAGTACCTATAATGCCATCGCGCTGTTTGCGATGAGAAACTACCAGATAACGGACTCTGGCCATCTGTACAGTGACAGCGAGTATGTCTCCAGCAGGATCATAAGCTGCCTGGCAGCATACGTGTTTCTGGCGGTAGCTGCGGCGTTCAGCGGATCTGTATATCAGGCCGTCTGTATCATTGCTTTCATGCCGGTCAGACTGTCTGAGTCATACTCGGATGTGTTCCACGGAATAGACCAGATGCATGACAGATATGACCTGATCGGAAAGTCATTTACCCTGAGAGGTATCGCGGTCATAGTCATTTTTATTGCCGGAATGGCAGCGACGGGAAATCTGGCTCTTACTCTGGGACTGATATCGATTGCCACCTTTTTGATCTCCATACTCTGGGATCAGAGACTTACTTCAAAAATTGCAACTATTAAAATGCGCCTCAGGGACTCGAAGATACTTAAATTATATTTAAGCTGTCTTCCGCTGATGCTGTTTACTTTTTTCATGGGGATGCAGATGATGTACGCGAAGACAGTTCTCTCGGAGGTAGTCGGAGTCACGAAGCAGGGCATCTACGCATCCATTTCAAACCCGACGTACGCGGTTCAGGTGATGGGAGCGGCGCTCTTTGCTCCATACCTTCCGGTGCTGGCTGAATACCTGAAGGAAAAGGATACATCAGGTTTCAGCAGAGGAGTACGGAAGGTCACGGGAATACTTATCATTTTTTCCGGGATGGTCATCGTGGCTGCGGAGCTTTTTGGCAGATGGGTGCTGGGGATTTTCTTCGGCAGAGATATCCTCGATTACTATGAGCTCTTTATTCCGGTGGTCATAGTTATCATAATAAACACCTTTGTCTACTGGTTCCAGGGTGTGCTCGTTGCACTCAGGAAAAATGTCCTGCTTGCCGTGGGGATGATAGCGGATTTCATACTTTTTTCGGTTCTTATCAGACCGGCGATAGAGATATTCGGGATGAACGGAGCCAGCTACGCGCAGATCCTCTCACTGGGGCTGTATCTGGTTTTTGAGATAACCGCGACGGCTGTGGCGTCAGGAAAACTAAAGAAATCGTAAAAACAGATAAAAATAACAGTGAATCGTTCGCGTAAATTTTGCTATAATACATGAAGGATAATCAGGAGGAAAAAATGAACAGAAAAATTCTAAGAGCTTTTGGCCTGGCACTTGCAGTCTGTCTTATGCTTGGAGTATGCGCGGTTCCGACTCAGGCCGCCAGAAAGAAGAGAAGCAATTATACAATAGGTATTGATCCGGGGCATCAGAGATATGCCGACACTTCCCTGGAGCCGACAGGTCCCGGGGCAAGAACCAAGAAGGCAAAGGTCGCCGGCGGAACATATGGCAGATATTCAGGACTTCCGGAGTACAGACTTACTCTTCAGGTGGCAAGGAAGCTCAAAAAAGAGCTTGAGAGACGTGGCTATAAGGTCGTTATGACGCGTAACAGGCACAACGTAAATATCTCAAACAGTGAGAGGGCAAAGAAGCTCAACAAGTCCTGTGATATAGCTGTAAGGCTTCATGCCGACGGGGCCGGCGCTTCGGCACACGGCGCGTCCATGCAGTGCTCCACGAGGAACAATCCGTATATCTCGAAGCTCTACTCGAAGTGCAACACCCTTTCAAAGGACATCCTGAATGCCTACTGCAGGAAGACGGGCATGAAAAACCGTGGTATCGCATATCGTGACGACCTGACCGGTACGAATTTCTCAACGATCCCGGTAACGCTTATCGAGATGGGATTTATGACGAACAGGTCAGATGATACCTATATGGCAAAATCGTCAAATCAGACGAAGATGGCAAAGGGAATTGCCGATGGAATAGATGATTACTTCGGCTTCTGAAGTCTTGACATACCCGGTTATTTTTTCTATGATAATATGTAACTATTCAGCACCAATGAAAAAAGATGGAAAACGGCGATGCAAGCTTGCTTGAAGGAGCCGGTTTACATCTTTTTTCATGGTGGCCAAGGCGCGTAGCGCCTCTGACCACCCACAATGAGAGGCGCGAAGCGCCTCGAATGTGTGGGGTGCTGAACAGTTACGATTATAAAAAAGCGAGGACAAAAAATGGCTGATAAGAAACTGGTGGAGGCTATTACCTCCCGTGATGAGGATTTTACACAGTGGTACACTGATGTCGTAAAAAAGGCGGAGCTGATGGAGTATTCATCCATCAAGGGCTTCATGATCTATAAGCCGAACGGTTATGCCATCTGGGAGAACATCCAGAAAAAAATGGACGCTATGTTCAAGGCAACAGGAGTTCAGAATGTTTACCTGCCTGTGCTGATCCCTGAGAGCCTCCTTCAGAAAGAGAAGGACCATGTAGAGGGATTTGCTCCGGAGGTTGCCTGGGTTACACAGGGCGGCGGAAATGAGCTTCAGGAGAGACTCTGTGTCCGTCCTACATCTGAGACGCTTTTCTGTGAGCTTTTCAAAAATAACTGTCATACCTACAGAGACCTTCCGATGGTTTACAATCAGTGGTGCTCTGTTGTCAGATGGGAGAAGACCACCCGTCCTTTCCTCCGCTCTTCTGAGTTCCTGTGGCAGGAGGGACATACTATCCACGCCACAGCCGAGGAGGCAGAGGCGCGTACTCTCCAGATGCTCAATATCTATGCGGATTTCTGTGAGAATGAGCTCGCGATCCCTGTCATAAAGGGGCAGAAAACTGATAAGGAGAAGTTTGCGGGAGCAGAGGCTACCTATACCATTGAGACGATGATGCATGACGGAAAGTCACTTCAGTCAGGTACTTCACATAATTTCGGAGACGGCTTCGCAAAGGCCTATGGTGTTCAGTACACAGGGAAGGACAACAAGCTTCATCCTGTATATCAGACTTCATGGGGCGCGTCGACACGTCTTATCGGAGCTATCATAATGGTTCATGGTGACGATTCAGGACTGGTTCTTCCTCCGCACATCGCGCCTGTACAGGTTATGATAATCCCTATCCAGCAGCAGAAGGACGGAGTTTTAGACGCCGCTTCAACAGTAAAGGAGCAGCTGTCTGCAGCAGGCCTTTCAGTAAAGCTTGATGATTCCGACAAGAGACCTGGCTGGAAGTTTGCGGAGGAAGAGATGAGAGGAATCCCTCTCCGTGTTGAGATCGGACCAAAGGATATCGAGAACGGCCAGTGCGTTCTCGTCAGAAGAGACAACCGTGAGAAGATACAGGTTAGCCTTTCGGAAGTAGCTGAGAAGGCAAAGGAGATCCTTGAAAAAGAGCAGCAGGATATGTTCGACCGCGCGAAGGCATTCCGCGATTCTCATATCTATGACGCTCACGACTACGATGAGTTCAAGGATATCATAAACAACAAGCCGGGAATGGTTCGTGCCATGTGGTGCGGAGACCAGGCCTGCGAGGACAGGATCAAAGAAGATACTACTGCGACAAGCCGCTGCATGCCATTTGAGCAGGAGCATATTTCAGACAGATGTGTCTGCTGCGGAAGACCAGCGAAGAAGCTTGTCATCTGGGGAAAAGCTTATTAATGCAATTACCTGAATCAGTTGAAAAAATAATACATACCCTGGAGACGGCCGGCCACGAAGCTTATGCTGTGGGCGGCTGTGTCCGTGACGCGCTTTTGGGCCTCACACCTGACGACTGGGACATAACAACGTCCGCAGAGCCGGAGGAGGTCAAGGCGCTTTTTTCTCGTACAATAGACACCGGGATCAAGCATGGTACAGTCACAGTAAGACTTGACGGGAAAAACTTTGAGGTCACGACATACCGTATCGATGGAAGATACGAGGACGGCAGACATCCTGAAGAGGTTACTTTTACAAAAAGCCTTGAGGAGGACCTTAAGCGCCGTGACTTTACGATAAACGCCATGGCCGTAAATGACAGGACAGGTATTGTAGACCTGTTCGGCGGTCAGAAGGATCTTGACGCAGGAATTATCCGCTGCGTAGGTGATCCGATGGAGCGTTTTTCTGAGGACGCCCTGAGGATGATGCGCGCGGTAAGGTTCGCGGCAAAGCTTGATTTTTCAATTGAGGAAGAGACGAAAAAAGCCATTACAAAGCTTAAAGACAATTTAACAAAAGTGTCGGCTGAGCGCATCCAGGTGGAGCTTACGAAGCTTATCACTTCAGATCATCCTGAGATGATGAAGACACTCTATGAGACAGGGCTTACGTCTGTATTTTTTCCTGAATGGGATAAGGCAATGGTCTGCGAACAGAATACAAAGCACCACTGCTATACTGTCGGCGTGCACTCCATCGAGGTAATGAGGCGCGTAAGAAATGACAAGGTCATGCGCCTTGCGGCGATGCTTCACGACATAGGAAAGCCTGAGGTGAAGCGGACTGACAAAAAGGGACACGATCATTTTCAGGGACATCCGCAGCTTTCGGCCCTGATGGCGGAGAGGATCCTGCGCCGGCTCAAATACGACAACGATACGATAAAGAAGGTCTGCGCGCTGAGCAGGTATCATGATGAGAGACCTGCTTTAAACGCGAGAAGCATCAGACACTGTATGCGGGATATGGATCTCGATTTCAACGATCTGTTCGAGCTTAAAAGAGCTGATGTCTTAAGTCAGAGCGAATACATGCGTGATGACAAGCTTCATGCTGTTGATGAATTCGAGCGGCTCTACCATGAAAATCTGGAAGCCGGCAACTGCACAGACAAAAAGCATCTTGCGGTAAATGGCGGCGACCTTATGAAGGCTGGCGTTGAAAAGGGACCTGATATGGGCCGGATTATGGAAAAGCTTCTTGACGATGTGATCGAAGAGCCTTCAGCAAATACAAAAGAGACACTGCTTTCAAGAGCAGAGAAATATTCTAAGCTCGCGAAAAAAGGTAAACTGTTTTTAAGTATTTTCGCGCTTGTTTTCTGTATAAGTATGGGGCTTACAGCCTGCTCGAATAACCGTGGAACCGTATCATACAGAGCGCCGGGAATTCCACTCGATGCTTCAGGAGATGCCTCGTCAGATGCCACTGACTCACTCGAAGACGTCTATATCATTGAGGAAAATGACCGCGACGAGGGAAAGCTGACTGTCATGAATGTCACTAGCCTTCGTGAATTCAGATACCCGTACAATGTCTCGACCGAGTTCCTTGACAAATACGGGGATACGGATTCTGTGGATGATTTCAAGCCCGGGATGGCGATTACCTTTGACGCGACAGGCAGATATGGAATGCTTACCAGGGTACAGAAATCAAACGCTGTCTGGGAATGGGATGATCTGAAGAATTTTTCCTTTGACGAATCAATCAGCGCGATGAAGATCGGCGGAGAAAACTACAAGTACACTGACTCGACTCTTTTTCTGGATGGCAGCAACCTGATGGAGATGAAGGATCTGATCGGCGGTGTCGATCAGGTCATGGTTGTAGGAACTGGTAAGGAGATCCTTGCGGTGGCTCTTACCAGGGGCCATGGTTATCTGCAGCTCGATGATACCAAACGTTTTGATGACAGCCTGATCCAGATCGGTTCATACGACGCCGCTCTTGTGTCCTCCGGAAAGACCTTTACCGTGCCCGTCGGTACCTACGCGGTAACAATCGCGAACAATGGCTGGGGCGGCACCAAGAATGTAAAAATAAAAAAGAATGTGACCTCTGTCCTGAGCCTCGAGTCGATGAAGGGCAGCGGGCCAAAGTCGTGCAGGCTGAAGTTTGAGATCGACGTAGACGGCGCGAAAATCTATCTCGATGGAAAACGCGTCTCGTCTGACAAGACGATGAGCGTGCTTTATGGCGCGCATTCACTTAAGGTTACGGCTGACGGCTATGATGACTGGGAGAGGACGTTGTACGTGAATTCAGCGAAGGCTACGATCTCGCTTGATATATCTGACAGCAAGCAGAGCTCCTCAGACAGCTCTTCATCGACTACGAATTCGGGAACGTCAGGCAGCACTACAGATTCGACGACAACCAATGACACTAATGGGAGCACTGTGACCACAGGTAATGGAAGCAGCAGCACTACCACCACCACGAGTTCGGGTACGACTCAGGAGGAGCGGGACAAGGCGCAGGAGGACTATCTGACTACACTCGCTGACTCTGTTGTAAATACTCTCGGTTCCTTAAGCTCCGACTAAAAACAGTGGAAAAGAGAGTTGATTTAAGATATAATAGGCATAGTTTAACAGATGGCATTTTTCAAAGGAGGAAAAATGGGATACAAGGAGACATACGAGAGCTGGCTTTCTGATCCGTATTTCGATGATGAGACAAAGGCTGAGCTCAGGGGAATCGCAGGAAACGAAAAGGAAATCGAGGACCGTTTCTACATGGATCTCGAGTTTGGTACAGCCGGACTCCGCGGCGTTATCGGAGCCGGAACGAACAGGATGAATGTCTACACTGTCCGCCGCGCTACTCAGGGACTTGCCGATTACATCAATAAGGTCGGCGGTGCTGACAGAGGCGTCGCTATCTCATATGACTGCCGTCACATGTCACCTGAATTCGCGGATGTGGCCGCCTGCTGTCTTGCGGCAAACGGCATCAAGGCCTATGTATTTGAGTCACTTCGTCCGACACCTGTTCTTTCATATGCAGTCAGATACCTGCACTGCATCGCCGGAATCAATATCACAGCAAGCCACAACCCTGCTGAGTACAACGGCTACAAGGTTTACTGGGAGGACGGCGCTCAGATCACTCCTCCGCATGATACCGGAATCATGGACTGTGTAAAGGCTGTTGCCATCGATAAGGCTAAGACCATTACAAAGCAGAAGGCTATGGACGCGGGCCTCTACCAGGTTATCGGAGCTGATATCGACGATCCGTATATCGCGGAGCTGAAGAAGCTTGTAATCCATCAGGACGCTATCGACAAGGTCGGAAAGGATATCACGATCGTATATACTCCTCTTCATGGTACTGGAAATATCCCTGTCAGAAGAGTCCTGAAGGAGCTTGGATTTACAAATGTATTTGTAGTTCCTGAGCAGGAGAAGCCGGATGGTGACTTCCCTACAGTTTCTTATCCTAATCCTGAGGCAAAGGAGGCCTTTGCTCTCGCTCTCGCACTAGGTAAGGAGAAGAATGCGGACCTCGTTCTTGCCACAGATCCTGATGCCGACAGACTCGGTGTCTATGTAAAGGATAAGCAGGGCGAGTATCACTGCCTCACTGGTAATATGTCCGGCTGCCTGATCGGAAACTACGTGATTGGCCAGAGAAAGGCCAGAGACGGAAAGCTTCCTGAGGACGGTGCTTTCATCAAGTCTATTGTTACTACAAATCTCGCTGACGCCATCGCAAAGGATTATGGCATTCAGCTGATCGAGGTGCTTACCGGATTCAAGTACATCGGCGGTAAGATCCTTGAGTTCGAGAAGACAGGAAAGGGCACATACCTCTTCGGCATGGAGGAGAGCTACGGATGCCTGACTGGTACCTACGCCCGTGATAAGGACGCTGTAGACGCCTCTATGACGCTCTGTGAGGCTGCTGCCTACTACAAGACCATCGGATGGACTCTGTGGGACGCTATGGTAGATCTCTACGAGAGACTCGGCTACTATCAGGACGCTGTAAGCGCTATCACTCTCAAGGGTAAGGAGGGAATCGAGAAGATCGGATCTATCATGACATACCTCCGTGAGAATCCTCTTACCGGAATTGGCAGCTACAAGGTTGTACGCACCAGAGATTACCTGAAGGATACGATCACTGACGCGGCAACAGGCAGGACTGAGCCTACCGGACTTCCGAAGTCAAACGTTCTCTACTATGAGCTGAACGATGACGCATGGATTTGCGTTCGTCCATCAGGTACTGAGCCAAAGATCAAGTTCTACTATGGTATCAAGGGATCAAGCTTTGCTGATGCTGATGAAAAGTCAGCTGCAATGGCTAAGGCTCTTGAGGAGCTTGCTGATAAGCTTACCAGATAACAGGCTCTGATGACGCCTGTGAGGCTTATTTTCTCATGAGGAGTAAGCGGTCAGCACCGCCTGGTAAAAATTTTGTAACAAATGTAATATTTATTATGTCATGATTTTTGAAAAAATGCCCGAAAATCAACGAAAAGCAAGGTTTTTTTTGAAAAGATATTGACATTTTAATTAAAAAAATGTATAAAAGTAAGTAGCGCAGAAAAAGTATATTTGCGTGGAACACAATAATATCGTATTAAAAATACGAGGAGGAAATTATAATGAACAAGACAGAACTTGTAGCAGAGATTGCAGAGAAAGCAAACACTTCAAAGAAGGAAGCAGAAGTAGTTCTTCGCGCATTCACAGATGTTGTTACAGAGCAGCTGAAGAAGGGTGAAAAGATTCAGCTTGTTGGCTTTGGTACATTCGAAGTATCAGAGAGAAGCGCTCGTACAGGAAGAAATCCTCAGACTGGTGAGGAGATGCAGATCGCAGCTTCCAAGGCTCCTAAGTTCAAGGCTGGTAAGGCTCTTAAGGACGCAGTTAACGAGTAATCTATTATTCAGAAATTCCATTACATAAAGGAACGGCCGCAGGGCCGTTCTTTTTTTGCGTGATTATCTGATGAAAGTAAACCGGGATTCTGTTATAATGTTACTATTCACGGCATGCTTCTGTGGGGGTTCACGACGGATGCACCTGTGTGGACGATTGCCCCCACAGAAGCAATGCCTGCGGTCTGATTGGGGAGGCACCGTAAATAATAAAGTTATAATAAGCTCGATGAACTGATTTTTATGGAGTAAGGAGATGCTTCGTGGGAGATATTCAAAAAATATACGACGGCCAGAGAACGGCATTTATTGATGAGGCGTGGAAATCAGATCTGGCTTACAGGCCGGAGTTTCTTTCGAATGATTATGAGAAGGGCCAGAAGGTCCTGGTCTCTATCGAGAAAGAGCTGCAGAATTGTGAAAGCTTTTATATCAGTGTCGCTTTTATTACAGACAGCGGAGTGGAAGCAATAATTGGAATTCTTGATGAACTTCAGAAAAAGGGAATCCCGGGAAAAATACTTACCACAGATTATCAGGATTTCACTCAGCCAAGGGCGCTCAGAAGACTGGCCGGATTGTCAAATATTACGCTTCGGATCTATCGCACTGAATATCCGAATGAAGATAAAACAGGTTTTCATACGAAGGGCTATATCTTTGAAAAATCCGGGCTTTACAGGATAATTATCGGAAGCTCAAATCTGACAGCTTCGGCGCTTACTGCGAATAAGGAGTGGAATGTAAAGACCATTTCCACAGGAGACGGCGAATTACTGAAGAATATCAGAAAAGAATGGGATCTTCTCTGGAATTCTGAAAAGACAGCGGCATTTGATGAATATATCGATGAATATGAAACCAGATATCGTCTTATTGAAGAACAGCGAAAAAGAGCAGCGCAGGAGAAGATTACAGATTTTGAATCGTATAAGCTTAAACCCAATAAGATGCAGACAAGGTTTGTGCAGAGCCTTGATGAGATCAGGGAGAGAGGTGAGAAAAAAGCACTTCTGATTTCGGCTACAGGAACAGGAAAGACATATGCGTCAGCATTTGCCATGCGTGATGAAAAACAGAAGAGGGTTCTTTTTCTGATACACAGGGAGCAGATAGCAAGAGCTGCATTAGAAAGCTATCGAAAGGTCCTTGGCAGTGGATATACCTACGGTATAGTATCAGGAAATGAAAAGGATTATGACGCAGACTATATCTTTGCTACAGTGCAGACTATGTCAAAGGAAGACGTCCTGGAACATTTTGAAAGAAATGCGTTTCAGACGATAATAATAGATGAGGTTCATCACGCGGCGGCAGGCAGCTATAAGAGGATCATGGAATATTTCAATCCTCAGTTCCTTCTGGGAATGACCGCCACCCCGGAGAGAACAGACGGGTATGATATCTATTCTGATTTTGATCACAACATCGCCTATGAGATCCGTCTGCAGCAGGCACTTGAAGAAAACCTTCTCTGCCCGTTTCACTATTTTGGCGTGACAGATATAGAGATAGATGGCAGAATTTCTGATGATGGTCAGGAAAAAAGAAATCTGTCGCCTGATGAGTTCCTGTACCTGACAAGTGACCAGAGGGCAGAGTATATTCTTGATAAAGCTGAGCTTTATGGCTATAGTGGAAACCGGGTTAAAGGTGTTATTTTTGTAAGCAGAAAAGACATTGGGATCGCGCTTTCTTCAAAAATGAACGCAAGAGGGAAGCGTACGATATTCCTGTCAGGTGACGATAATCAGGACAGAAGAGAAAGATGTATAGAGAGACTGGTTTCTGATGATATACCTGAGTCTGAAATGCTCGACTATATCATAACAGTCGATATTTTTAACGAGGGTGTCGATATTCCTGAAATAAATCAGGTATTAATGCTGCGTCCTACCCAGAGTCCTGTGATTTTTGTCCAGCAGCTTGGAAGAGGCTTGAGAAAAGCTAAGGACAAGGAGTATGTGGTAATTATAGATTTCATCGGTAATTACACGAATAATTATATGATCCCTATTGCTCTTTCAGGTGACAGGTCCTATAACAAGGATAGGATGCGCCGTTTTGTAAGCGGTGGCAGCAGGATGATCCCTGGTACTTCGACTATCTATATAGTGTCTGCTGATTAGCAAAAAATCTTTAAAAATTGCCTAAAATACGCGATTTT
>JBJELA010000050.1:0-3227 GCA_051878915.1 Candidatus Weimeria sp. | reverse complement strand
ACTATCTTTATGATAGAACCGTCAAGGAGCTTTGTTATCTCTTCATCTGTAAACCTGTGCCCGCCCCATTCGACATTGAACGATATCTCTTCTCCTGTCGGCTTATATGTACCTGTGTATTTTTCTTTTGCAGGCCTTGCCGCAAGAGCCTCGAAATCTTTCTCTTTCGCATACGGGCGGATACTGTCCGCGACTTCCTTTGTCTGGTCTTTTTCTTTGAGCTCATTACACTTAGACCTGATATAGTTTTCGAGCTTGTTCCTGTATGCCTGCTGTGTCACCTTGCCTGTGACTATTCCGTCAAGGCCCTTCTCCCAGCTTGCTGTCATCTTTGGCGACAGGAGATCCGGCATGGTAAGGTTCACTACCTCATAGACCATGTCTCCATACGGGGTTGGTGTAAGTACCTGTGTCTTTTTATTGAGGGCAATGTATTCCCCGTTGACGAGCTTTTCTATCGTCGCAGCTCTCGTAGCTGATGTCCCAATGCCGTTCGTCTTTATCTGCTCGCGGAGTTCTTCGTCTTCTATGAGATTGCCGGCATTCTCCATGGCAAGGACCATAGAACCTGATGTATATCTCTTTGGCGGCTGTGTCTCCTTGTCTATGGTCGAGTATCTTGAAGGATATTTTTCTCCCTTTACGATGGATAATACTGCTTCCATGGTATTCCCGGTCTTGTCCTCGTCATCCACTCCGCCAGATGTCTTGTCATACAATGCCAGGTACCCGGGGTCTTCGAGGCTTGATACCGTCGTTGTAAACATTTCTGTTTCAGTAACAGCTGTCACCTTCGCCTTCTTGTACCCGGCAGCAGGCATGAATATCGCAAGAAATCTCCTGACGATCATGTCGTAGACAGCCCTTTCGGTATTGTTAAGGTCGCCGAGCGCATCGGTATTCCCTGTTGGGATGAGCGCATAGTGGTCTTCTATCTTGCTGTCGTCTGTGTATCTCGTGTCTGCAATATGCAGGTGCTCCCCACTGTCTATTATATGGTTGGCTGTATCATGGTACTCGTCAAGGTCTGCTACGCCGCGGAGATTGTTTTCTATCACTTTGGTGATGGCTGTTGACAGCACTTTTGCCTCTGTCCTCGGATATGTAGTAAGCTTCTTCTCATACAATGACTGTGCTACGTTCAGTGTCTCGTTCGGTGACAGCTTAAGCTTTCTGGAACAGTTTGCCTGCAGTTCTGCCAGATTATACAGGAGCGGTGCACTCTTCTTCTCATTTGTAACATCTACCGATGCAGCCATAAGGGTATCCGGGAGTCCGTTAATAAAAGCTTCTGCTTTCGGCTTCTCCTTAAACCCTGTATCGTTGTACAGCTCAGGGCTGTTGTTTTTCGTACTTCTCGGGTTTACTTTCCATAATAAAGATACGTTGCCGGCCGGGGCAGTCATATCTGCTTTTATCTTGAAATACGGGGTAGCTTTGAAATCCCTGATCTCTCTTTCTCTCTTTACTACCATGCCGAGAACGCATGTCATGACACGCCCTACAGCCAGAGGTCCTTTCCTGCCGTTGCCGGCAGCTGCGTTCAGCATTCCGCCGTATCTTATGGTTAGGAGCCTTGTGAAGTTGATCCCGAAAGCATAATCCTCTATAGCCCTCATGTAACCGCTCTCCGCAAGCAGCCTGTATTCGGACAGAGGCTTTGCCTCCCTGATGCCTCGCAGGATCTCTTCCTTAGTCTGCGAATCTATCCATACTACGAGCTCTTTTGCATCAGGATTGTGTCCGGCTTCCTGACGTACCAGCATCTGAATGTAGATACCTTCCCTTGCCGGGTCGCCTGCGTAATAGATCGTGCTTATATCGGGACGGTTATACAGCTTCTGTATGGTGTAGAACTGTTCCTTGACATCTTCTATCGGCTCGTACATATACTTCTCCGGCAGGAACGGGAGCGTATCGATATCCCATTTTTCCAATGCCTTGTCATATCTGCCCGGGTACGACATCTCGATCAGATGCCCCACACACCATGTGACTATCCATTCGTCGCTTTCTACATAACCGTTCTCCCTGCTTCCGGAAATGCCGAGCGCCCTGACGAATTCCATTGCCACTGACGGTTTCTCTGTTACTATGATCTTCTTCACTATGTTGCTCCTTCTTGTCCCATATTATGGGCTTGATTTTTATCCCTGTACTAGATATGCCCAGATGTATTGATAATTTGCATTTGTCATCTGGTTTAATATAATTTTCTACATGACGCGTTATATTAAAATAAAAACGGAGGATTCCGATGAAGGTAACGAAACAGATAAATCTTGATCTTGCGAAAAAATTCGGCATATCCGGCAGGAATGAGTCCGAGCTTGAAAACCAGCTCCAGACCATAGTAAGAGACACCGATGACAATATAGACCGCCGGAGTATAAGCAGCACCTATAAATTCCTGGGGATAAGTGTGAATATCCCCGATTCGGCTATAAAGCCTGTACAGAAATGCTGCGCCCAGGATGATACCCGCTACAGGTTCCTTTACAAGACACAGAAGGAAGAACTGCTCAAAGCACTGATATCGCATTACCTGTATGATGACAAGCCCCTTACCAAGGATGACGCAACTGATATAATAGACCGGGCTATAGAGGAATGCCGCAAACTGGGGCTTGAGCCGGAACGGGTATCATCGAATACGTCCTATCTGCGTACCTGGCTCATATATAAGCTGAATCAGGTGCTTGCCAACTACATAAGCTGACTGATGGTTCGATTATCGCGTTTTACGATGATCGGGCATTTAGGTGCCGTTTGCGCATGAGTATTTATCTGTTATAATGAAAATCGGGAGTTATATCAGTCTTACGCAAGTGGGGAAATATATGAAAAATTTTTATATGCGACATCAACTGATGTATATGTCCTCACTTCATGACAGCCTCTCTCGTAATTGGGAGAGGATAATTTTTGCCCATCATGGATTGGATTTGCTAAAAAAAAGACCACCCAGACCTGTATATCACAGGTCCAGTGGTCTTATTTTTTTTTACTCTTCTTCGCTTGGCGTGTCAGCAATATCCGCGAACTTCTGGGTATATGTATCGCTTACCTCATCGCCATCCGCATAGAAGTATGTCTTCAGCTGGGGCTCATCCCTGGTATCATCCTGGTATTCTGTTACGAGCACCGTTCTATACGGATTTCCGTCTATGGTGATCTCTACCTGCGGATAGTCCCCGGTCCCGGCTTCTGCCACAAGAGCATGCCCG
>JBJELA010000049.1:0-3235 GCA_051878915.1 Candidatus Weimeria sp. | reverse complement strand
GTAAGAGAAGTTTATGATGATGGTGATTCTATCATCATGGTCGCAACTGACCGTATCAGTGCCTTTGATGTAATCCTGAAGAACAAGGTTACAGATAAAGGCCGTGTCCTTACACAGATGTCAAAGTTCTGGTTTGACTATACAAAGGATATCATCCCTAACCACATGATCTCATGTGATGTAAAGGATATGCCTGAATTTTTCCAGAATGATGAGTTCGCCGGACGCAGCATGAAAGTAAAGAAGCTTAACATGCTTCCTATCGAGTGCATCGTAAGAGGCTACATCACCGGAAGCGGCTGGGAGTCATACCAGAAGAACGGTACTGTCTGCGGAATCAAGCTTCCTTCAGGACTTGTAGAGTCAGACAAGCTTCCTGAGCCTATATATACTCCGACTACAAAGGCTGACTTAGGTGACCATGATGAGCATATTACCTTTGAGGAGTCAGTTGATATCATCGAAAAGCTTCATCCGGGAAAGGGCCGCAAATACGCTGAGATCCTCCGTGATGACACTATCGCCCTCTACAAGAAGTGCGCCGACTATGCTCTGACAAAGGGCATCATCATCGCAGATACAAAGTTCGAGTTCGGTCTCGATGAAAATGGCAATGTGGTCCTTGGTGATGAGATGCTTACACCGGATTCATCAAGATTCTGGCCAGCAGAAGGCTACAAGCCAGGTCAGGGACAGCCTTCCTTCGACAAGCAGTTCGTACGTGACTGGTTAAAGGCAAATCCGGACAGCAATTATGATCTGCCTCAGGATGTAATCGATAAGACAATCGACAAATACAAGGAAGCTTACAAGCTTCTTACAGGCAAGGATCTTTCATGGTAGTTTTTGGGTGATACTCTGATCAGATTACTCTTGGCTTCATATGAAAGGTTTATATGGAAAAGTATTTAAAAAATGGTTCTGACGACAGGCTTCATGAGGAGTGTGGAGTCTTCGGCATCTATGACATGGATGGCGAGGATGTAGCAGGCACTATCTATTACGGTCTCTTTGCCCTCCAGCACAGAGGGCAGGAGAGCGCCGGAATTGCCGTATCAGATACTAACGGACCTAAGAACAATGTAAGTGTCATCAAGGACATGGGCCTTGTAAACGAGGTTTTTTCAAAGGAAAATCTCTCAACTCTTCATGGTGACATAGGTGTCGGCCATGTCAGGTATTCCACGGCCGGAGAGTCCACCAGGGAAAACGCCCAGCCGATGGTAATAAACTATGTCAAGGGAACCCTCGGACTCGCCCATAACGGGAACCTTATCAATGCGAATGAATTAAGACAGTATTTGTCAGAGACAGGTGCTATTTTCCAGTCGACTATTGATACTGAGCCTATCGCATATCTTATCGCCCGTGAAAGGCTGAATACCGCTACCGTAGAGGCAGCAGTAAATAAGGCCTGTGAAAAATTAAAGGGCGCGTTTTCACTTGTGGTAATGAGCCCCAGGAAGCTTATCGCCGCAAGGGATCCGCACGGCTTTAAGCCGCTTGTGATCGGAAAACGCGGAAAGAGCTATATATTCACATCAGAGACAGCAGCTCTTGATACTATTGGCGCTGAGTTCGTCCGTGATGTACGTCCTGGAGAGACAGTCTGGGTTACACCTGACGGAGAGCTCCACAGTGACATGTCACGTGCCATCCCTGAGGAAAAGCAGGCCAGATGTATCTTTGAATATATCTACTTTGCGAGACTTGACAGCTATATCGATGGCAGGTCAGTCTATGACGCAAGGATAAAGGCAGGCAGGTTCCTGGCTCAGGATTCACCGGTCGATGCCGACCTGGTCGTAGGTGTTCCTGAATCCGGAAACGCTGCTGCTATGGGTTATTCCCTTGAGTCCGGCATTCCATACGGTACAGCCTTCGTAAAGAACAGCTATGTAGGAAGGACCTTCATCAAGCCGGGACAGAAGAGCAGAGAGTCTTCAGTCCGCGTAAAGCTTAATGTCCTTCGTGAGGCAGTAAAGGGTAAGAGAGTCATCATGATAGATGATTCGATTGTCCGTGGAACGACTTCTGATCGGATAGTCGGAATGCTTAAGGAGGCTGGTGCTGCAGAGGTTCATGTGAGGATTTCTTCGCCTCCTTTCCTGTGGCCATGCTATTTCGGTACTGATATTCCGGTAAGGGAGCAGCTGATCGCTTATAATCATTCAGTTGAGGAGATTCGCAGAATAATCGGTGCCGACACTCTTGCGTACCTTTCGATAGACAGACTTCGTGAGATGGTAGACGGACTGTCTATCTGTGACGGATGCTTTACGGGATCTTATCCGGTCAAGCCTCCTGAAGAGGATATCCGCGGCAGCTATGAGAAGTAAAATTTTTCCGTTTTTAAATAGGAGTTATTATGGGAACAGATGCATATATTAGTCCTTTAAGCGAGAGATATGCCAGCAAGGAGATGCAGTATATTTTTTCAGAGGATAAGAAATTCTCTACCTGGAGAAAGCTCTGGGTTGCTCTCGCTGAGACAGAGATGGAGCTTGGACTTTCTGAGAATGGCAAGCCTGTCATCACTCAGGATATGATAGATGAGATGAAGGAGCACATCTACGATATCAACTACGATGTCGCAAGAGCCCGTGAAAAGGTAGTCCGCCACGACGTCATGAGCCATGTCTATGCTTATGGCAAGCAGTGTCCGAAGGCAGCAGGCATTATCCACCTCGGCGCTACGAGCTGCTATGTGGGCGACAACACCGACGTGATCATCATGCGTGAGGGCCTTCAGCTGGTCAGAAAAAAAGTCATTAACGTTATCAATGAGCTCGCGAAATTCGCTGATAAGTACAAGGATCTGCCGACTCTTGCGTTCACTCATTTCCAGCCGGCACAGCCTACCACAGTCGGAAAGCGAGCCACTCTCTGGTGCAATGAGTTCATGCAGGATCTTGAGGATATCGACTATGTCATATCCACAATGAAGCTCTTAGGATCAAAGGGTACTACAGGTACACAGGCCAGCTTCCTTGAGCTCTTCAACGGCGATGATGAGACTATCGATAAGATCGATCCGATGATCGCAGAGAAAATGGGCTTTAAGGAGTGCGTTCCTGTCTCTGGCCAGACCTATTCGAGAAAGCTCGACACGAGAGTTTTAAACGTACTCGCAGGCGTTGCAGCCTCAGCTCACAAGATGAGCAACGACATCAGACTCTTACAGCATCTGAAGGAAGTCGAGGAGCCGTTTGAGAAGAACCAGATCGGTTCATCT
>JBJELA010000048.1:0-3260 GCA_051878915.1 Candidatus Weimeria sp. | reverse complement strand
TATCCATCAATATCTCCTTGTCTTACTGTCCTTAACTAACTGACATTGATTCACGTAACTAAAAAAGCAGACACATGAAGTGTCTGCCATTTAATAATATGAGGAAAAACTTGTGGAAAAGTCAATCTACGACTTTAACATTAACTGCCTGTGGGCCCTTTGCTCCATCAGTTATGTCGAACTCAACCTTTGCCCCCTCTGCAAGCGTCTTGAAACCATCTCCGGCAATACCAGAATAGTGAACAAAGACATCCTTGCCTGAATCATCAGAGATAAATCCATATCCCTTCTGATTGTTAAACCACTTAACTGTTCCTGTCATAGAAAACTACCTCCAAAAGAAATCTGCTGCTTTCAAGAATAATCATGGAATAATGGAACTCTCTCCGAAAAATCTTAAAACAGTATAAAATTTATAACATATTTATATTACTCCATTCTCCCCCTCGTGTAAAGAACTTTTTATAAAATTTTCATCGAATTTTATATAAAAATTGTTGCAAATCAAAATAACTTCCTGTATAATAACCTGTGTTGTGGCTAAAAAGCTGCTTCGATGCTCCGATAGCACAGTTGGTAGTGCACTTCACTCGTAATGAAGGGGTCGTCCGTTCAAGTCGGATTCGGAGCTTATGCGCGGGAAACCTGAAAAAGGTTCCCCGCTTTTTTATTTTTCTGATATAATGTTACTATTCACGGTATGCTTCTGTGAGGCAGTGCCGTGAATAGTTTAAAAAAGGGTTACAGGATTTTCTGGAGGGAACATGGCATCTGAAAGAGAGAAATACTTTGACCTGCTCAGGAAAAAATATCCGACAAAGCAGGCAGTATGCACTGAGATCATCAACCTGAGCGCTATACTCAACCTTCCGAAGGGCACTGAGCACTTCATGAGCGATCTGCACGGGGACTTCGAGGCATTTTATCATATCCTGAACAGCTGCTCGGGTGTCATAAAGGAAAAGATTCATTTTTTATTCAAGGACGAGCTTACAGATTCAGAGATCATGGAGCTCGCAACCCTCATCTACTATCCTGAGGAAAAAATGCACCTGCTTTCAAAGGAAGGCAGGATAAATGACGGCTGGTACAGAGTCACCTTAAATGAGCTGATAAGGCTTGCGCAGCTGCTGTCGAGCAAATACACGAGGTCAAAGGTCAGAAAAGCGATGCCTGCAGACTTCGCCTATATCATAGATGAGCTTATCCACGCTCCGAAGGACGAGGACGACAATCAGGTCCGCTACCACAGAGAGATCATTGAGACCATTATAAGCCTTGACGACGCCGGCAAATTCATCGCTGCCCTTGCCTCGCTGATAAAGAGGCTCGCCGTCGATCATCTCCATATAGTCGGAGATATTTTTGACAGGGGTCCAAGCGCTGACAAGATCCTTGACCTTCTGATGCAGCACCACTCTCTCGACATCGAATGGGGAAATCACGATATCCTCTGGATGGGCGCATCATGTGGCTGCCGCGCCTCAGTCGCGAACGTCCTCAGGAATAACCTGAAATACAATAACACCGATATCCTCGAAAAGGGCTATGGAATCAGCCTGAGGGATCTCCTTCTCTTCGGCATGAAGTACTATCCCAATGAAAAGACTCCGATAGAAAGCGCCACCCGCGCCATAAGCGTCATAGCCTATAAGCTCGAGGGACAGATAATAAAACGGCATCCGAACTACTGCATGGACGACAGGGATATGTTCTCGAGGGTAGACTGGTATAACTATTCGGTAAAAATAGATGACAGGACATACCAGCTGAACACCTGCCAGTTCCCTACTGTAGATAAAAATGATCCGCTCGCTTTAACCCCTGAGGAGGAAAAGCTTATCGATGAGCTGACTGACGACTTCAGGAATTCCAGACGTCTTTCGGAGCACATCGCCTTCCTGTATGAGAAGGGAAGCATGTATCGCATCCATAACGGAAACCTCCTCTACCACGGCTGCATCCCTATGGACTCAGAGGGCAACTTTGCCGGGATCACCCACAGGACACGCACCCACAAGGGCAGGGATTACCTGGACTTAGCTGATGCCATAGCCCGCCGGGCCTTTGATGAATCCAGACGAACCGGCTTTATAAATGAACAGATAACCGAGGATCACCAGAGCGACCTCGACTTCATGTGGTTCCTCTGGGGAGCTCCGCTCTCCCCTCTCTGCGGAAGAGTCTTAAAGACCTTTGAAAGAGAATTCATCTCAGATGAAAGCACCTGGAAGGAGCCTCAGGATCCTTACTACACCTTCTACAGAGACAAGAGGATCTGTGACATGATCCTGCGCGAATTTGGTCTCTACGGGGAACACACCCACATCATAAACGGACATACCCCTGTAAAGGCAAAGGACGGCGAGAAGCCTGTAAGAGCTGGCGGAAAGCTCTTCGTAATTGACGGCGGTTTCTCCAATCCAATGCACAACACTACAGGAATAGCCGGATATACCCTTATCTACAATTCTCACGGACTGCGTCTCAAGGCTCACCAGCCATTCGCGGGAATAGAATCAGCCCTCAGGGAAAATGCCGACATCGAATCCGATTCAAAGCTCGTCGATGAAAATGAGCATCGTATCCTCGTAGCCGATGCCGACAATGGAGCTGAGATAAAGGAGCAGATAAACGACTTAAAGGCTCTGCTCAAGTCTTAAGAGGCAAAACAGAGTCTTTTGCGCATCATATCAAAGTAATAGACTCTGTCTGAAAGTATCTCCTCCGGCTTTAAGACAGAGTTATTTACGTCTATGAGCATCTGTCTCAGCTCCGGAACCTTGATATTAAAACTTTCTGGAATAAGCAGCATTTCATGCACGGATGACGGGATCAGATAGAAGCTCTCTCCAATCCTTCTTGAGAAATCATAAAGCACACCATCATATAAGACGCAGGATGCCCCGTACTGCTTTTTTGAGTTGGTCAGCACATAGAACGGCTTGAAATCCTCCTCTTCCAACAGCGGAAGGGCTTCCTTTATCGACTCGATCTCCGGCGGGAAAAGCTTCATTGCGGTCAATATCGTATCGAAAAGAAGCCTGTCTTTTCTGACGCCCCAGTTTTTTACCTGTTCGTCTGTTACAGCAAAGGAGACCAGCTCATTTTCGCTGGAGCTTATCACATAGATAAATACCACAGCCATGTTCAGGTATGGAACAAAAGTCCTTCCTACGGGCATTTCCACATCGTCAGAAAACCGCACAAGCCGCGGAACGATATGCTTTTTCGCTTTAAAGTAATCGCTTATCTCATCA
>JBJELA010000047.1:0-3261 GCA_051878915.1 Candidatus Weimeria sp. | reverse complement strand
TAAGATGCGGCGTAAACCCGGGCCTGCGGGCTGAGTGCCAGTATGGAGAAAATCTACAGTCTCTGGCGCTTTCACTCATAAATACCGTAAATGCACCTATAAACAAGGCCGCCATGTTCCTGGCTGGTATTACGGGCAGTGAGCTTACGCCGTGTGAAGGCTATATTGCGAAGCTCCAGAAACGTTCCGCTAAAAACCTCATGCAGTTCAGGGAGGATCTGAGACTGCTTCTTATAACGAGGGGTATAGTCTATTGGGATGATACCGTGGTGAGTATCCTTACACAGAGAGCATGTCTGCGTTTTTATGGAGATGAAAAGATCGCATACTATACGGCGCATAGACACAAGGATATGTCAGGCATAGATGAAGACAATGTATTACAGCTGCTGACAGAAGATACGAAAGTCATGCATGACCACAACACTCTAAACTATAACGCGAAGTACATGTTCCAGAATATAGAGTGTAACCAGCACCTTGAGCGTGACTGCCAGAAAAATACGGATGACACCGGCCATAAATGGTCAGAGGAACTCAAGGGATACATCAACACAGCCATACATGACCGGAACAAGGCCATAAAGAAGGGCAGGAGATCTTTTGACAGGGCGTATATAGAAAAGTTCTACCGGGATATAGACAGATGTCTTGAGAAAGGCTGGAAAGAGAACGAACTGATCGGAAAACGATATGGGTCAGCTTTTGAACGTGCACTGCTGCGCAGGATAGCAAAGTACATGAAGAACTACTTCATGTGGCTTACTGATTTTTCAATCCCGGTAACAAACAATCTGAGCGAACGTGGGCTTCGAGGTGTAAAATCACATATGAAGATATCAGGGCAGTTTGAATCAGAAGAAGCTGCAGACAACTATGCTCTTATCAGGTCCTATATCGAGACATGCCGCAGGAATGGCATAAATGAGATCGATGCGCTGAAGCGGCTCAGTTCCGGAAATCCGTATACCGTAGAAGAAATCTTCAAAACTTAATCCATAGTAAACTGAACACGAAAAGAACAGGGTGATACTTTAAAAGTACCACTCTGTTAATCATGCGATTCTATACACTGTGAATAGTAACTACCGGATCGCAAATATCCAGATAATCAGTGATAAACATTGGCAAAACGCCTTGAGTTGTACTATAATAATTAAAGCTATTATTTTTCATGGTAGTTAAATTATAGCACAAATAAAGACCTTTGAACAATTTGGTTCAAAGGTCTTTAATTTTTCTCGGAGGTGTGATTTTTTCACAGCCCCTATTTTTTTTCGATTCCATTATTACCCGTTTTATTTTTTTTATCTTTAATCAAAAAATTTTCCAGAATAAAAACAGCTAAATGCTTAACAAAAAAACTAGATTAATTTAACTTATTTATTAGGTAATTTAGGCATTTAATATCTTGAAATATATGTAATAATTAGGTAAAATTTAAAGCGAAGATTTAATTAAATCATAAAAGTGGAAACTGCCAGGCCGATTGAATTCATCGGCCTTGGCAGAAGTTAAAATCAGATCAGACATTTTTGGAGGTTGTAAAAATGCAGAAGAGATTAGCTTTAAAAATCGCCGCTGCCTGCATGGCTTGTGCGGTGGCGCTCGGTAGTTCGGGGGCATTACCGGAACTGGGAATGTGTATAACTGACGCGTATGCGGATTCACAGACTATCTACACCAGCACAAAGTCAGTTGATATTAAGGATCTTGATCTCAAGACAGAGAATTGGGATAATCTGAAAGAATACCAGTATGACGGCAGTATTTCAGGTATAAAGACCAGTGAGAAGATGACAATGACTGCCGATGTCAGCATGGATTCGGCTTCTTATAAATCTCTGGGTGATGGTGACTACCTGAAGCTTCAGGGAGTAATTAAAACAGGGAAGGACTGGACCTGGAATCAGGGAAAAACAGAAGGTTATCTCACAAAGGATTCATTTAAGAGGGACGGAGACAGCTATAAAGCGTCTGTAAGCATTCCTTTTACATCTATGCCTGTAGATGATATGAAGCTTATAGAGTTCCGTGTAGTAGGACAGGGATTCAAGGGATCCATTAAAGTAAGTGACGTAACTGTTACTACTGAAGGAGAAAAGCAGGCAGCTCTTCCGGAAAAAGATCCTTATGTAGTTGATGACTTTGAGTCAGCAGCCGTAGGTGATAAAGCCGGATGGTATGGTGATGATGGCTACCAGTACAGCAAAAAAATCACTCCGGCAGTTGCGGAATTTGGCAACAGCAAGGTGCTTAAGCTTGATCTCGACTACACCGGATGTGAAGGCTACAGCTGGAGTGAAGCAAAGGTAAGCAAGTGGTCGGACGATGGATACGATGTATCAGCTTATAACCGGATCTCATATGATATCATCTATCCGGAGGCTTTAGACGGAAAATTAAAGGCAAAGGTATTTGCAAAGAATTCTGACGGTACCGAAATCATCAACAAGGATACCACACTGACATCTGAAGACTATACTAAGGGTTACAAGAAAGCCTCAGTAACCATTTCATTTGAACCGTCAGATAAAGTGATAAACGGACTTACGATCGGAGTGGTAGGTGTAAATACTTCCTTTAAGGGCGATGTCTATCTGGACAATGTCACTTTTTCACAGTATAATGCTTCAAGTGACTATACAGACATTACATCGACTCCATCAGCAACCTATACCAAGGCGGATACAAGCAATATGCCGGATCAGGTAACTTTATCAGATAAAAACGCAACGTCAGAGACTAAGGCTCTCTATTCCTATCTCAAAGGGCTTTCATCCTCAGATCAGGTACTTTTCGGTCATCAGAACGACACCCATAAGACTGTAAGAAGCGGAGTGGAGTCTGATACCAAGGATATTACCGGAAGCATCAGCGGAATAGTCGGTATAGATTCTCTTTCACTTACAGGAACAGAGATCGGTGAGACAGATGTAGACGCAGCTATCGAAAAATCCGCCGAGATCAGTAAAAAAGCCGCAGAGGAAGGCGCGATCATCACGCTTTCTGCCCATATGCCGAATATGAGCAACGAAAAGATTGTAAAAAAACCAGGTGGAACATTTGATTTTTCAGCGTGTGATTTTGAAGAGTCAAAGGATCTTTCCAATAACTGCGCACAGGAAGTCCTGCCGGGTGGAAAATATAATGCACAGTTTACGGCATATCTGGATATCATTGCAGCATATGCAAACGGACTTGGTGAGGATATTCCGGTACTCTTCCGTCCGTTCCATGAGAATACAGGCGGATGGTTCT
>JBJELA010000046.1:0-3262 GCA_051878915.1 Candidatus Weimeria sp. | reverse complement strand
CGGTTACTATGCTCCTCTTTACAATAAGGAGATTGCTACAGAGGAAGAAAAAGAGGAAGCTGCTGCCGCTGCCTGGAGTGTTGAGCAGGCAATGGAGAGAACTGAAACAGCTGCCGCTGTAGATGAAATACCTCTGATGGCTACAGATTTCAGCTACAGTCTTCCTGTAAATCTTCACTTTGGTCCTGGAAAAGTAAACGAGGTCGGAAAGCTCGCAGCTGCCTATGGTAAAAAGGCTCTTATCGTTACCGGAGGCTCAAGCGCCAAGAAGTCTGGTCTTTATGATAAAGTAAAAGGACTCCTGGAAAAGGAGGGAATGACCACAATTCTCTACGACAAGGTCACTCCAAATCCTCTGACTACTACAGCAATGGAAGGAGCCCAGTTCGCAAAGGACAATGGAGCCTCAGTAGTAGTTGCTGTCGGCGGCGGAAGTGTAATGGATGCTGCCAAGTCGATCGCATTCATGGCTGAAAATGATGGCGACATATCGGATTATATTTTTAACAGGAAGACGAGCGATAAGGCTCTTCCACTGGTGCTTATTCCTACTACCTGCGGTACAGGATCTGAAGGAAATGGATTTGCAGTTCTGACTGATCCTGCTACAGGAGATAAGAAGTCTCTCCGCTGCCCGGCTATCGTAGCAAAGGCTTCAGTAATCGATCCAGAGGTAATGACTACAATGCCGAAGAAGGTTCTCGCCTCTGTCGGATTCGACGCCCTCTGCCACTGCATCGAGGCTTATACAGCAAGGAAGGCACAGCCTCTTACAGACGCTCTTGCCCTCTATGCTATACCTCTTATCTATAAGAACCTCGTAAAGCTCTACACAGGTGAGGATACAAGCATTGAGGCTTGGTCAGCTCTTACACTTGGAGCCACGATTGGCGGCATGGTAATAAATACCGCAGGTGTAACTCTTGCCCACGGCATGGAACACCCTGTAAGCGGTAAGGTCGATGCTGTTCACGGAAATGGTCTTGCAGCTCTTACGCCGATAGTAATAGACGCAGAGTACGCTTCAAACCGCGTGAAGTTTGGCCATCTCGCAAGAATGCTCGGCGGCTTCACCGCAGAGGACTGCTCTAAAAAGATCAGTTCTCTCCTTGAAAAATTAGACCTGAAGGTCACTCTTACAGACCTTGGCATAAAGAAGGATGATATCTCCTGGCTTACAAAGAACTGCCTTAAGGTATCTGCAGGAAATATCGAAAATACACCGGGCCACTTCACAGAGGCTGATATCAGTAAGCTCTATGAGGCTGCACTGTAATCATCATAGAAAAAGAAATCACTGCAATTAAAAAACGGAGCTCCATAGCGGGGCTCCGTTTATTTTTACATAAGCGTCAAGAAAAGACTTTATAAATTAGCTTCGAAGATATTTTCTTTACAAGAAAAAATGCTAGTTATATAATTATCAGAGAATTTTTATAAATAATACATTTGGTAAAGGGTATGTTTAATTTTTTAAAAAATCAAAGAAAAACAGGAAAGAGAACTGCAGTTGTATTAATCAGCTTATTGATGTGCTTTACACTGGCCGGATGCGGGTCGATTTTTGGCTACAAAAAGACTGAGGTTCCTAAGCTGAAAACGCTAAAGACTGCGTCCGACGCTGAAGAAGAAACCGAATCGGACGCAGCTATTGAGAACGAATCGGACGTAGACTTTGATACGGTATCAGATGGGACAATTGAGGAAACAGAGACTGAGGAAGAGCAGGAAGACACCTCTGAAAGTACCGCAAATGGATATGTGATCGCTATCGATGCCGGGCATCAGGCACATGCGAATAATGCACAGGAACCGGTCGGACCTGGGGCGAGCAAGACTAAGGCAAAGGTCTCTGGTGGAACGAGCGGAGTGGCTACCGGACTTCCTGAATACAAGCTTACACTGCAGCTGGCTCTTAAGCTTCAGACTGAGCTTGAGAACAGGGGTTACGATGTAGTGATGACCCGAACCTCAAACGATGTGGATATCAGCAATTCCGAGCGCGCTCAGATAGCAAATAAAGCAAATGCCAATGCCTTTATCAGGATTCACGCCAATGGTTCTGAGAATTCATCAGCCAGTGGTGCAATGACTATCTGCCAGACCTCCGCAAACCCTTATAATGGTCAGCTTGCAGGTCAGAGCAAGGCGCTTGCCACAGATGTCCTGGACTCTCTGGTTTCATCGACTGGCTGTCACAAGGAATACGTCTGGGAGACGGACACGATGAGCGGAATAAACTGGTGCAGTGTTCCAGCAACTATTGTCGAGGTCGGTTATATGACGAATCCGTCTGAGGACCGACTCCTCTCAACAGACAGCTACCAGGACAAAATCGTCACAGGTATAGCTGATGGAATTGATGAATTCCTGAATAATTAAGATTCTGGTGCCGGCCCTTCGTTTGCGTATTTTATCTGCAAACGAAGGACCAGCACAGTTTTCACTATATTGTTTTTCTTGATTTCCGTACCAAAATGACGAAAGCGGTCAATGGTACGGAAGAGAAAGAAGGAAGGAAATTTTTATGACACATGAAGAATATGTAAAGGCAGCAGCTTATTGGAAAAATAAAGAGCAGACCAAGATGCCGGAAGATAAATTGAAGCAGACTGTAGAAAAATACATTAACGAGAATAATACCTGCGCACTCGCTACCGGTGCTGGTGATTTCGTCAGATGCACTCCAATAGAGTACAGCTATCATGACGGCAAATTCTGGATGTTCTCAGAAGGCGGAGAGAAATTCATCGGACTTGAGAAAAATAAAAATGTATGCCTTGCAATCTACGATAAGTACAACGGTTTTGGCTCGCTCAAAAGTCTGCAGGTAATGGGTACAGCAGAGATGATCGAGCCATTTTCTGATATCTATAAGGCACATGCCGAGTACAAGAAAATCCCTGTCTCAGCACTCGAAAAGCTTGAATCACCAATGAACCTCATCTGCGTGACACCAGTGCAGATAGAAGTGTTGTTCTCAGAGTTCAAGAAGCAAGGGTATAGCAGCAGGCAGTCTTTAGTATTTGATAATTAAACAATAGGTGAATAATGAATCAGCAAAGTCAATCGGGAAAAAAATATGACCTTCCGCTGAATGTTGAGAAGGAAATCATCAATTATGCTAAAAACAATGATATCAAAAAGGTTGTGCTTTTTGGTTCAAGGGCAAGGTGTAGCGGCTTAGAGAGGGGTATCATTTCGGGTACCGGGGGAGACTGTCCGAAAACTAGGGCATGATTAACCATTATAATAAATGCCA
>JBJELA010000045.1:0-3294 GCA_051878915.1 Candidatus Weimeria sp. | reverse complement strand
CGAGCTAAGTGAGACACCAGGGGTTGAAAGTCTTGTCTTCGCAATCCATGGATATACCTTCTTTCCAGGAAAGTGTCCGCCCTCGCCGGGCTTGGCGCCCTGAGCCATCTTTATCTGAATCTCCTGAGCTGAGTTCAGATATACGGATGTAACACCGAATCTTCCGCTCGCTACCTGCTTTATGGCTGAGCAGCGGTTGAGGCCGTCAGAGCCAACTGTGAGACGATCCTCTTCCTCGCCGCCTTCACCGGTATTTGACTTACCGTGAATCTGGTTCATCGCGATGGCAAGTGTCTCATGTGCCTCACGTGAAATAGAGCCGTAGCTCATGGCGCCTGTCTTGAATCTTCTCATGATAGAGCTTGCAGGCTCTACCTCAGAAATAGGTATTCCCTTCTTAGGATACTTGAAGTCCAGAAGTCCGCGCAGGTTCTTTACACTGTCCTCTCTCTCGACCTCCTTCTCGTATTCCTTGAAAAGTGAATAGTCATTTGTCCAGGTAGACTTCTGAAGAAGGTGGATCGTCGTAGGATTATAGAGGTGTTCCTCTTTTCCTGAACGCATCTTGTGATAGCCGCTCGAATCAAGGGTTGTATCCTCTCTTAATTCAAGAGGATCAAAGGCCCTGTCATGACGATACTCAACGTCCTCGTCTATATCCTCAAGAGTGATTCCGCCGATTGGTGAAGTCGTTCCGGTAAAATACCTGTCGATAACCGAACGGTCGATTCCTACAGCCTCGAAGATCTTTGCTCCCTGATAAGACTGGATTGTTGAAATTCCCATCTTTGAGGCGATCTTTACAATGCCTGAGAGGATTGCTTCGTCGTACGCGCTGCATGCCGCATAGTAATCCTTCTTGAGTGTGCCCTCTTCAGTAAGCTGCCTTATACTCTCATGCGCGAGATATGGGTTTATAGCTGAAGCACCGTAGCCTAACAGTGTTGCGAAATGATGGACATTTCTAGGCTCACCGCTCTCGAGAACAAGTGAAAGGCGGGTTCTCTTCTTGGTACGTACGAGATGCTGCTGAAGAGCAGAAACTGCAAGAAGCGACGGGATAGCCACATGGTTCTCATCAACTCCCCTGTCTGAAAGGATCAGGATATTCGCACGGTCTCTGTAAGCTCTGTCGGCCTCTACGAAGAGATGCTCTATAGCCTTCTCGAGTGAAGTATTCTTGTAATATACGATAGGAATCGTCTCTACCTTGAATCCCGGCTTGTCCATATATCTGATGCGAAGAAGATCCGTATCAGAAAGGATAGGATGGTTAATGCGGAGAAGATGGCAGTTCTTTGCGGATTCCTTCAGGACATTTCCTGCTGTTCCAAGGAAAATAGTGGTCGAAGTGACTACTTTTTCACGGATTGAATCTATAGGCGGGTTCGTAACCTGAGCGAACAGCTGCTTGAAGTAATCGAACAGCGGTCTGTGCTGGTCTGAAAGCACTGCGAGAGGAGTATCAACTCCCATGGCGCCTATCGACTCTGTGCCGTTCTCAGCCATCGGCATGATGACCTCGCGGACATCCTCATAGGAATAGCCAAAGGCTTTCTGAAGCCTCTGTCTCTCCTCCTTGCTGTCCTCAGGAACAGGTCTGTTAGGAATAGGGATATCTGAAAGCTTTACGAGGTTCTGATCGAGCCACTCACCGAATGGATGGTGGGAAGCGTACATATTCTTGACCTCGCTGTCGTCGATAAGTCTCTTCTGCTTTGTATCTACGAGAAGCATTCTTCCCGGCATCAGACGGTCCTTTTTAACGATGTGGCTCTCATCTACAGGAAGCACTCCGACCTCTGAGCTTAAGATCAGGTAGTCATCGTCTGTCACATAGTATCTGGATGGACGAAGTCCGTTTCTGTCGAGGACAGCGCCCATGATGTCTCCGTCTGAGAAAATGATGGAAGCAGGTCCGTCCCATGGCTCCATCATTGTAGCATAATACTCGTAGAAGTCTCTTCTCTTCTCGTCCATTGCCCTGTTATTTGACCAAGGCTCAGGAATTGTGATCATGACTGCGAGAGGAAGCGGCATACCGTTCATCATCAGAAACTCAAGAGTGTTATCAAGCATTGCTGAGTCTGAACCGTTTGTATTTACTACCGGGATGATCTTTGACATATCATCCTCGAGATACTCAGAGTACATGGTCTCCTCACGTGAGAGCATCTTATCCGCGTTACCCTTGATGGTATTGATCTCACCGTTATGAACGATGTAACGGTTCGGATGAGCACGCTCCCAGCTCGGATTCGTGTTAGTAGAGAAACGGGAATGTACAATAGCTATAGCTACCTCAAAATCAGGATCTGTAAGATCTGAATAGAAGGTTCTGAGCTGATTTACAAGCATCATGCCCTTATATACGATTGTCCTGGATGAAAGGGACGCTACATACGCGCTCTCTTCGCAGGTCTGCTCAAAGACACGACGTACTACATAGAGCTTTCTGTCGAAATCCAATCCCTTTTTTATGCCCTCAGGTCTTCCCAGGAAAGCCTGACACATATAAGGCATGGTGGATTTTGCCAGTTCACCTAAGATTTCTGTTTTGACCGGGACATCTCTCCAGCCGAGGAACGGAACGCCCTCCTTCTCGGCGATGATCTCGAACATCTTCTGGACACGTTTTCTCTTAAGCTCTTCTGTCGGCAGGAAAAACATACCTACACCGTAGTCTCCCTCTTCCTTCAGGTCGATTCCGATCTGTGCAGCCGCTTTTTTGAAAAACTTATGTGAGACCTGAAGCAGGATACCTACACCGTCACCGGTAGTACCTGATGCGTCTTTTCCGGCTCTGTGCTCAAGATTCTCAACGATCTTTAAAGCATCGGAAACAGTCTTGTGAGTCCTGATACCTTTGATGCTTACAACTGCACCGATACCACAGCTGTCATGCTCAAAGGCCGGATCGTAAAGACCTTCCGGTTTTGCAAGCCTTTCTTCTCTTGGATTTGACATAACTTTTCCTTTCTCCAATGTGTTGAAGCACATCTGCGCCTCTACTGTAATCTGGTAAATTGTCAGATAATCTGACAATTTATTTCTTGGCGAATTTAATGGCGTGAGAACGCCATTTTTCAAAAAAAGAGAGATTCCACCAGTTATGGCAGAATCTCCATTGATTCGCTTAACTTTTTTTAGTTTATCACAGTAAAAAAAGATGTCAACAGTGTATCCATAAAAATGCACTTTAATGTGTAAACTGTTGTTACTATTCACGGCATGCTTCTGTGGGTGTTCACGACGGACGCACTTGTGCGGACGGTTGAACACCCGCCGAAGCAT
>JBJELA010000044.1:0-3297 GCA_051878915.1 Candidatus Weimeria sp. | reverse complement strand
AGGCTCGGTGTGGAAAAGCCAATCGAGCTTGGCAGAACGACTGTCAGATATATGCTGAAAAAATACATAAGTATTTTTTCCTATCACGTATTTCCGTTCATAGCCCTTATGGCTTTAAAGATCGTCGTAAAGGATGTATATGATGGCGGAGCAAAGGACGTGGCACAGTATATCTTTAACTCAGTGCCGGAGTTCTTCTTCCTGCAGAAGTTCGGATTTACAAATACTAATGTCGATGTGATAGAGTGGTACATCTCCGCAATGCTTATCGCGATGCTCATACTTTACCCGATAATCTCAAAGTTCTACTATATATATACGAGAGCCGTAGGCCCGATCGTATCTCTCTGGATTCTCGGAGTGCTGCAGCACAACTATGATACCTTCGCTGATCAGGACAGATGGCTTGGAATAGGCTATGCCTGTGTATTCCGCGCTATTGCAGAGATCTCCCTCGGCGCCTGCGCGTTTGAGCTCTGCAGGACCTTAAGCCACAGGTATTTCAGCAGGAAAGACCGGGTTATTTTTACGATAATAGAGGCAGCAGGCTTTGGACTGACTATTTTTTACTCAATGTCATCCTATACATCGAAGTATGAGACACATGTACTTATCTTCATGACACTTTCCATCGTGCTTGCTTTTTCAGGGCAGACACACGGAAGGAGCGCTTTTCAGAACGGAGTGGTTATGTGGCTTGGAAAAGTATCGATGCCGATGTACCTCTGCCAGCTGCTTGGAATTAATATCGTGGCAGGATTCCTTGACTTCCTGCCAAAGGCTGCGCAGACGACACTTGCACTGACATTTACCTTTGTGCTGTCGCTTGTCTCAATCCCAATCGGCGGCAGAATAAGAAAAGCAATAATTGACAAACGCGATTCAACAACGTACAATGAAACAAGTCTACTCTCATAGACCGGGAAGAACTACCTGATACAGGTTACTTGTTACAAAAGGACAGAAATCACATGTTAGACAAATTGGAACGCAGGCTGGGGAAGTATGCAATTCCGAGACTGATGAATTATATCATCGGTGGCTACGTACTAGGCTATATACTATATGCAATCCAGTCGCTGACAGGAGCAGGCATCCTGTCACTGATGACGCTTGAGCCGTATTACATCTGTCACGGACAGATCTGGAGGCTTGTCACCTGGATCATGATCCCGCCGGAACAGAATATCATTTTTGCTATAATCATGATAATCTTCTACTGGCAGCTGGGAACAGCCCTGGAGAGAGTCTGGGGAACCTTCAGATTCAATGCCTACATGTTCGGAGGCATGATTTTCACAATAATCGGAGCATTTGCCCTGTATATAATAGGAGCGCTGGTAAGCGGACACTGGAATTATGTCGGGCTTGGCACATATTTTTCAACGAATTATATCAACCTCAGCATCTTCCTGGCATTCGCGCTGACCTTCCCTGAGGAGAAGGTTCTCCTGTACTTCTTTATCCCGATAAAGATGAAGTGGATGGCAATCCTTTACGTCATATTTATTGCAATCGATGTCGTAAATGCCTTCACGCTTGGAACAGCAGGAATCCCGCTCATAGTTGCTATCGCGGCGTCACTACTTAACTTCCTTATCTACTATATGCAGATGAAGGGGATCAGGGGACCGCGTCATACAAGACGACAGCGCAGCTTCAGGAGAGCATACAACAATGCGAACTGGAACTCCTATACAGGAGGAGCGAATTCATCAGAAAGAAGTACACGCAGCAAGCAGGTGGCCCGCCACAAGTGCTGCATCTGCGGCCGCACAGAGCTTACAAACCCTGAACTGGATTTCAGATACTGTACGAAGTGCAACGGTAACTACGAATACTGCAGCGACCACCTCTTTACACATACACATGTAAAGTAGAATTGACATATATGGAGGCACAAATTGAAAAACTTTATCGAGGAAGAAATAGATAAGGATCTGGCCAGTGGCCGCTATGACCACGTAGTTACCCGTTTCCCGCCTGAGCCTAACGGTTTTTTACATATAGGACACGCCAAGAGCATTCTGTTAAATTACGGGATCGCACAGGAGTACAACGGCGAGTTTCATATGAGATTCGATGATACGAACCCTACGAAGGAAAAGAGCGAGTTCGTTGAGGCCATACAGGACGACATCAGATGGCTGGGAGTGAAGTGGGAAAAGACCATGTACGCTTCCGACTATTTTGACCAGATGTATGACCTCGCGGTAAAGCTCATTAAAAAGGGAAAGGCCTATGTATCAGATCTGACTGCTGACCAGATCAGAGAGTACAGAGGCACTCTTACAGAGCCGGGTAAAAAGGATCCGAACTCCGACAGGCCAGTCGAGGAGTCGCTTAAAATCTTCGAGGACATGAAGGCAGGAAAGTATCCTGACGGAAGCGTGGTTCTCCGCGCAAAGATAGATATGTCCTCTCCGAACATCAATATGCGTGACCCTGTTATCTACAGAGTGGCGCATCTGTCACATCAGAGACAGAAGGACAAGTGGTGCATCTATCCGATGTACGATTTTGCCCATCCGATAGAGGACGCGATAGAGGGAGTCACACACTCACTATGCACTCTCGAGTTCGAGGACCACAGACCACTCTACGAATGGGTAGTAAATGAGTGCGAATTTCCGAATCCGCCGAGACAGATAGAGTTCGCGAAGCTGTATCTGAAGAACGTGGTCACAGGAAAACGCTACATCAAGAAGCTCGTTGAGGAAGGAATAGTGGACGGCTGGGATGATCCGAGACTTGTTTCGATCGCCGGACTCCGCCGCAGAGGATATACTCCGTCATCTATTAAAAAGTTCGTAGAGCTCTCCGGTATCAGCAAGGCCAACTCAGTGGCCGAGTACCCGATGCTTGAGTACTGCATCAGAGAGGACCTGAAGACGAAGGTGCCTCGTGTGATGGCTGTCCTTGATCCGGTGGAGCTGGTTATTGATAACTACCCTGAGGGAGTCAGCGAGAAGCTTCCGGTAGTGAACAATGTCGAGAACGAAGACCTCGGAAGCCGTGAAGTAAGCTTTTCAAAGCATCTCTATATCGAGAGAAGCGATTTCATGGAAGTGCCGGTCAAGAAATACTTCCGCATGTTCCCTGGAAATGAAGTAAGGCTTATGAATGCTTACTTTGTGACCTGCACAGGTGTCGACAAAGATGAAAATGGTGATATAATTAGAATACACGCGACCTATGATCCGGCTTCAAAGGGAGGCAATTCACCTGATGGCAGAAAGGTCAGGGGTACTATTCAATGGGTTGACGCTGGCAGCGCATTCAAGGCACCGGTAAGAC
>JBJELA010000043.1:0-3383 GCA_051878915.1 Candidatus Weimeria sp. | reverse complement strand
AGCTGGATAGAGCAACGGCCTTCTAAGCCGTGGGTCGGGGGTTCGAATCCCTTCAGGCTCGTTTAAAAATAATATGGTGGGTATAGCGCAGCTGGTTAGCGCGCCAGATTGTGGCTCTGGAGGCCAAGGGTTCGAATCCCTTTATCCACCCTAGCGGATGAGCACCGCATATACAGATCAGTTGGGTTCGTTGGGCTATCGCCAAGCGGTAAGGCACAGGATTTTGATTCCTGCATTCGTTGGTTCGAATCCAGCTGGCCCAGATTTTTCATCATGTGATAATTTTTCACGGATAAGGGGTATTAGCTCAGTTGGTAGAGCACTTGACTTTTAATCAAGTTGTCGGGGGTTCAAATCCCCCATGCCTCATGATTATTTAAGTCTCTGAAAGCCTTTATTTTATGGTTTTCAGGGATTTTTTTTAAAATAAAACGCCTGCGGGAAGTTTTCCTGCAGGCGTTTATTTTTTAAAGAATGATTAATGAGATAGCTTAATTCTTTCCCTTTATCACCGGGGAGATCCTCTTGTAGATCAGGAAGGTGATCAGCACATCTATAAGGCCTTTAACAAAGGTGAACGGCATGTTGAAACAGCAGATGGACTGCTCAACTGAGTGCATTGAAGGAATGATGGCCTGGTAGGCGGCGAGGATGGCGTCCTCAGGCATGAACTTGTAGTAGACCGGATATACCAGGAAGATATTTGAAGGTATGCTTACAAGTGCCATGCAGATAGCGCCGGCGAACGATGCGATGACGGCGCCTTTTTTGGTTTTGTTGAATTTGTAGATGAAGCCGGCGACTGCAACGAAGACAGCTCCAAGAATGAAGTTTGACAGCTCGCCTACACCGCCTGAAGATGAAAGCGGCAGGTGGAGCAGGTTCTTGATAAGCTCGATTAGGATACCATAGAGAGGCCCCATGGCAAAAGAGCCTATCAGTGCCGGAAGGTCCGAAAAATCGAATTTGATGAAAACCGGCATGATGAATGGGACGGGAAGCTCAATAAGCTGCAGAACAAATGCACAGGCAGCCAGAACACCGGTTACAGCAATGAAACGCACTCGTTTTCTGGTGGAACTTCCAGAAGATGAATTTGAATAAGACATAAAATCTCCTTTTATTTATTAAGATATTGTAAAATTTAACTTAATCTGTTAGAATTACATATTGTGAGTTAAATTTCACATTTACTCATTATATGAATTAAAATAGTCGATGTCAACCAGATTATTACAGTGGGGTTATAAGGCATTATGCCAGTTCAGAAGTTAAAAATCGGAGATATGCTCCTTAATGCGGGAGTTATTACAAAAGAACAGCTTGATCAGGCACTCAAATATTCAAAGGAACAGAGAGAAAAGGGAAATTCCAAGAGAATTGGTGACTGTCTGCGTGATCTTGGATATGTAGATGATAAACAGGTCGCAGAAGCACTTGCTTCTCAGATGAATCTACAGCTGGTTGATCTCCAGGGATTCAGCATGAGTAAGGATATGCTAAGCCTTATTCCAGGTTCTACATTAAGAAAGCATTCTGTGCTTCCACTGGGGTATGATCCGAAAGATCCGCAGGCTATTTTTCTGGCTATGGCAGATCCTCTCGATATCACAGCTGTTGACGATGTCGGGATTATTACAGGCTGCCGCGTAGAACCATGCATTGCTACACAGACTGAGATTCAGGCTATCCTTGACAGATATTTCGGAAGCGAAGAGGCTATGACAGCCGCAGAGAAATTCTCGAAATCGAGAGCCGGTCGTGTCAAGGCAGAGCAGGAAGAGCAGGCAAAAAATGAGAAGGAGCTTTCAAACGCGCCTATCGTACAGCTCGTCCGCTCCATTGTAGAACAGGCTGTACGTTCCAGGGCATCTGATATTCATATTGATGCACTCGAGAGAGAGGTACGAATCAGATTCAGAATCGATGGTGTCCTTGTAGAGAAACTCCGCTATGATATCTCTATTCTCCCTGCGTTATCCACCCGAATAAAAATTATCTCAGGCCTCGACATTGCCGAGAGACGAAGACCGCAGAGCGGCCGAATGACAGCTGTAGTTGATAATGTCGAGTATGATATCCGTGTCGAGATTCTGCCTACATCGTTTGGCGAGAAGACGGTTATGCGACTTACCAGAGCAAATGCCCTCACGAGGGATAAGTCAGAGCTTGGTATTCAGCCGTATGAGATGAAGAAGTTCAACAGGATCCTTAAGCATCCGAACGGAATCATCCTCGTTACCGGACCTACCGGATCAGGAAAGTCGACTACACTTTATACAGCATTATCAGAGCTTAATACACCGGAAGTAAATATCCTTACAGTAGAGGACCCTGTCGAGGCGAATGTACCGGGAATCAACCAGGTGCAGGTAAACACGAAGGCCGGACTTACATTTGCGTCAGCCCTCAGGTCATTCCTGCGACAGGATCCTGATATCATCATGGTCGGAGAGATTCGTGATGCCGAGACAGCACAGATAGCCGTTCAGGCATCTATCACCGGACATCTGGTAGTAAGTACCGTTCATACGAACAGCTCTGCAGCGACTATCACCAGACTTGAGGATATGGGTATAGAATCATATCTGCTCGCTGATTCTATCACAGGAATCATCGCGCAGCGACTCGTAAGACGTCTCTGCCCGCACTGCAAGGAGACAAGGCTTGCTACAGATGTAGAAATGAAGCTTCTGGGGCATCCGGGAGAGAAGCCTAGAAAAATCTGTGTGCCTCATAAGGGAGGCTGCTCCAGATGCGGTGGTACAGGCTACTACGGACGAATCGGTATCTATGAGATCATGGAGATGACAAACCATCTGAAGGAAATCGTTTCTAAAAGCCTCGGTACTAAGGAGCTTGAGGATGAGGCCAAAAAAGAGGGGCTTCGCACTTTAAGAGATAACGCTGCCGAGTATGTACTTCAGGGTGTGACCTCGATTCAGGAGATGCTTAAGGTTGCTACAGTGGAATCTGATGACATCGTTCTCTGATAAAATAACAGGTAAAATGCTTGTAAAGTAAACGCCGTTGTGATATACTTCACTTAATTAAAATTTTATAAACAGAAGAGAGAAGAGGAAATGATTACAGATTTTGATGAATTAGTTGTGAAGGCTAAGGAAGTAAATGCCTCCGATATCCATGTAGGAGTAGGACAGGCACCCTGCCTTAGAGTAGATGGCCGTGTGACACCGCTTGGAGAAGAAAAGTACGGAACCAAGGAGATGTCAGGCATCCTGGACAAAATGCTTACAGTCGAGCAGGCACAGGAACTGAAGGAGATCGGAGAGATCGATATGCCTTACTCGATTCCGGGTGTAGCCCGTCTCCGTATCAATGTCTACAGACAGAGAGGCACCTATGCGGTAGCAGCCCGACTT
>JBJELA010000042.1:0-3383 GCA_051878915.1 Candidatus Weimeria sp. | reverse complement strand
AACCCTTGATTTTTCAAGAAAAAAGGCACTTTTAGAGTTAATCAGCAGACACTATGTAAAAACATCGTAAAAGTTAAAGATTTTCATCTGACAGGAAAAATATCAGAGAATTTCCTCAAGACAGGTAAACTGTGGTTTAAGTCCCATCTTCGCATAGAAGGCGGCCGCGTTGTCGTTGCCCTCCCAGACGTGAAGGGTGATATTGTAAAATCCGTTCTCCCTCGCGTACTTCTTTACATGCTCATAGAGAGAAGCTCCGATGTGCTTCCCGCGGATATTCTCATCTACACAGAGGTCATCTATATAGAGAGTTCTTACTTCTGTGCGGATCGTATCTCCTGTTACCTGCTCGAACCACGTCATGCAGTATCCTACAAGCCTGTCATCCTCATCCACTGCCGCGAATATCGGACGGCTCTTATCCGAAAGGATAGTCCTTAACTGCTCATCGGTGTATTTTCTTCCGATGTTAAACAGATCAGGTCTTATCTCGTGGTGTACAAGGTTTACCTGATTGAGGAGCTTATCGATCTCAGGCAGGTCTTTTTCTTCAGCAAATCTTACTTTTATCATTTTGTCTTCCTTTGTAGTCGTTTATTTTTTCAAGAATGATTGTCTCTTGATTTTTTTTAGCCGTGTTTTTAACAGAGCTTCTACTTCATTTCAAAGTTCAATGCTTTTCGTAAGGTTTCAGCTTCATCCCTTCAAAGGAATGTGCACCGCCGTAGACTGCAAGTGTCTCGTCTAACAGTGGAAAAAGCATCGCTGCCCCGGTTCCCTCTCCAAGACTTAAGTCAGCATATATCACAGGCTTAAGTCCCAGCTCATTTATAACTGCCTCAGACATCTTTTCGCGTCCGGCAATCGAAGCTATCACGAAATCCCTTGTACCAGGCACAAGCCTCTCGGCAAGAAGCGCCGCTGCAAGGCTTACCGCTCCATCTGCAACTGTCGGTTTGTGTGTCTTTGCACCACCGATAAAGGCCCCTGCCATAGCACCGATCTCAGTTCCACCGATTCTGGCAAGAAGCTCCAGCGGCTCTTCATCTGTACGGATGCTTGAGGCAATAACTCTTTTCTTATAGGAAAAGCCCTCGTCATCAAGCCCTGCTCCGCGTCCTGTGACCTGCTCTGCTGAAAGTCCCAAGAGAGATGCCGTAATAATCGCGGCACAGGTCGTATCGGCGATTCCCATCTCACCTACAGCCACGATATCGGCATTGGAGCTCTCTAGCTCCTGCTCTCCTGCTTCTAGACTTCTTTTAGCTTTGTCGACAGACATTGCGGGCCCATTTTGAAAATTAAACGTCCCCATTGTAATTTTCCGGTTGATTATATTTTTGGAATGAGTCTCGTCCTTAATACCCACATCTATGCAGCGGACAGACGCGCCTGCGACCGCGGCCATTTTGTTCACAGAGCTTCTTCCCTCAGCTATCTCGTCTGCCACCATTGCTGTAACTGAGCTGTCGCTCTGGGAAACAGCTGTCTCTGAGATACCGTTGTCACCGCAGAAGATCAGGATACTTTTCTTAGAAAGATCTATATCAGCACTCCCGGTAATTCCGGCAATACGCACTATGATATCCTCCATAGTGCCGAGGCCGTGCAGCGGATGAGCGATACCGTCCCACCTCTCCTGTGCCTCCTGCATCGCATTTATATCAAGACCTGTCATCAGCCTACACCTCGTATAATAAGTTTTGTAAGCAAGAGAAATGAGTTTGCTAAACTTATTGTAATGTCTGATGTATGGATGGCAGATCCACCTCCGGGAGTTCATCCCACACTGCTTCATCCATACGGTTAATAAGTTACATATAAGGTTGATCTATGGTAAGATATCAGATGGAGTTCTGATGTCCTGAGGCACTGCTTTTTTACCTTGCAGCCGGCTAGTCCGTGACTGCTCATGGAGCATGCAGCCCAGTTCTTATAGCATCATTCCGCTCACACAGAAGTTGCATCCCCTTGCATGGGCACCAGCAAACAGGTCCACGGGTGAATGCTGATTACGCGAGGTTGCGGTCACTATAAGATACCATGGGATAAACCTTTCGCTCAGTTCTCTAAAAATTCTGATCCGAAAGGAAGTGATAATCATGGTAGAGATCAACCCTTTGTCCACTTTGTTCGTTGGTATTGATGTAAGCTCGAAGAACAATGTCGTTTATGCTATGGACTTTAATCAGCATAAAGCATTTTCATCGTCTTTTGCCAACAGCCAGCCTGGTGCTGAGCAGTTAGAAAAAAGGCTTGAACAGTTCATGCTCACAAGAATGATTGTAGCATAAAAATCTAACTTTATAAATAAAAGAAAGCATAGAAATCGCATATATTTTAAAGAAAAATGCATATTTTTCTACTGTTCAGAGAAGCGGTTTTCATCGCCCGGACTTCTTCAGGCACCAGGGTACTTCCTGGCTTTCCTGATTTGAAGGGATGTACGGGATGATCTTAAAGGATCCGTATCTCTGCGGCGGCGGTTATCCGTGAAACAAGCTCTGGAGAACTGATTACTTTGAAGAGCTTCCTCTCTTTGATGAGAATCTAAGGCACTACGAGGATAAGCTCTGGACGCTTAAGTGCCTTGACCTGCTGAAATCCCCATCTGTCGCCTTCCTGAATGAGCCTCTCTATCACTATTTTCTAAGGGAAAGCTCATTATCCCACTCGATGACACCGGAAGCGTACATGGCACTGGCCGGCTACACCCTCGATTCACTTGAGGCGATTAGAGCACACATAAAAAAAGCTCACCCACAGGCATCATCTGCCTGTGATGAGCTGATACAGAAGAAGCTGACCGAAATCCGCGGTAATCTGGAGCCGTAAGCTTTGTCACAGAGGATCATCTGATCAGTCCGATCATGATTTTATTCTCTCCATTCCTGTTTATATCGAAACTGATCCTGTCCTTGAACTGCGCTGTATACCCGTATGACTCATTCTCTTCTGACTTAAGACAGGTTTCCCTACGGTTTTTCAGGTTCACTGCTCTGATCTCAGACGCCCCTGATGCCTTCTCTACATTAACTATCAGATAGTCTCTTAAGAGCGCATAGGAAAAGAACCGATCCTTACCCATGTCATAGCTGTCTTTCTTTCCCGACTTCCGGTCACACAGATAGATGGTCTTCGCTGAATCGTCATCACCACGCCATACACACCACGAGGAATTTGCCAGCACATTACCTCCGGCAGAGTCTACTGACTTTCTGAAGGTCTCCTTACCATCTGTATTTTTTACTACCAGTGCATAACCGCCATTGTTTTTCTCGATATATCCTATCTGATCATCCACTATCGTAGGCTCTATATACGGAGTCGAAAGTGATGCATCTCCAGCGAACTTCTCGTTTATAGAAGTGCCGAACCGTCTC
>JBJELA010000041.1:0-3387 GCA_051878915.1 Candidatus Weimeria sp. | reverse complement strand
CATGTCAGATTCTGGTGATCTCGTCGATTTCAGCGATCTCATCATCAGTGAAGTCTGTGTTTGAAATGCAGCGGACGCTGTCTCTGATCTGCTCCGGCTTCGAAGCTCCTACCAGGACTGAGCAGACGCTGCCGTCGCGCAGAATCCATGAGAGCGCCATTTCAGCCAGAGACTGGCCGCGGGATGCGGCAATAGCGTCCAGTTTTTTTATAGCGGCAAGCCTGCTTTCGGAAAGGTCTTCCGGGTGCAGGTATCTGCCGTCGTGAGCGATGCGGCTGTCTGCCGGGATACCGTTCAGATACCGGTTGGTAAGAAGCCCCTGAGCCAGCGGTGAAAAAGCTATGATGCCAAGGCCGCATTTCTCTGCCGTCTCCTTTAAGCCCTCCCGTTCTATTTTTCTGTTGAAAAGAGAATATGACCGCTGGTTGACGATCAGCGGCAGATGGATCTTTCTGGCAATCTTTACGGCGGCCTGCGTCTGCTCGGCATTGTAATTCGAGATGCCGGCGTAGATGGCCTTTCCGCTCCGGACTATCTGCAGAAGAGCCTCCATCGTCTCTTCGAGCGGAGTCTCCGGATCAGGCCTGTGGTGATAGAAGATATCCACGTAATCGAGTCCGAGCCGTTTCAGCGACTGATCACAGCTTGCGATAAGGTATTTTCTGCTTCCCCAGTCGCCGTAAGGACCGGGCCACATATCAAAGCCTGCTTTGGTAGTGATCACGAGCTCATCCCTGTATGGCATGAAGTCCTCGTGCAGCAGCCTGCCGGCGTTGATCTCGGCCCTGCCGTACTCAGGGCCATAGTTGTTGGCGAGGTCAAACTGCGTGATCCCCAGATCGAACGCGGTACGCATCATCTGGCGCATATTCTCGTAGTTCCCGTTGGAACCGAAGTTGTGCCAGAATCCCAGTGAAACTGCCGGAAACTTAAGCCCGCTTTTTCCGACGCGGTTGTAGACCATTTTTTCATAACGGCTTTCGCTTGCCAGATACATAATAACCTCCCGGTTTCTTTGGATTGTAGTACTGCGGGCAGATATTTATCCCGCAGTCACCGATGAGTCTCAGGAACGCATTTCCCTTGATTTCTTTGAAGCAGTCCTTACAGCGTCGATCATCGCCTCACGCAGTCCGTCGCGCTCGAGCGCGGCAACTCCCTCGATGGTAGTCCCTGCAGGTGAGGTGACAGCGTCCTTAAGCTCTCCCGGGTGCTTTCCTGTCTCAAGGACCATCTTTGCGGAGCCGAGTACTGACTGTGCCGCGAAGATGTAGGCCTGCTTTCTCGGCATTCCTTCTGCCACGGCGGCGTCTGCCATAGCTTCGATCACCATATAGATAAAAGCCGGTGAAGAACCTGAAACTCCGGTAACTGCGTCCATCAGTTTCTCATCGACGAATTCGGCGCGGCCGAAGCTCTCGAAAAGTTCAAGAGCGGTTTTGCGCTCGTCAGGTGTTACGATATCGTCAGTGCACAGCGCGCTCATCGCTTCGCCCACCATTGCGGGAGTGTTCGGCATCGTGCGGATGATGTGAAGATCTTTTCCGATTGTCGCATGGAGTTTTTCCATGTCAAAGCCTGCAGCGACAGAGATGATAAGCTGCTCAGCTCTAAGAGAATCCTTTACTTCGGCGGCCACTTCCGGCAGAACGGCCGGTTTCACTGCGAAAAATACTATGTCAGCGTCAGCAGCTGCTCTGTTATCGAGTGTCATTTCAATGCCAAGCTCTGCGCTCAGACGCTCCTTCGTCTCACTGGTATGGCATGAGGCGATGACCTCGTCCTTTGAAGCCAGCCCGTTCGAGATGATGCCTTTTATCATGGCTGAGCCCATGTTTCCAGCGCCTATAAATCCAATCTTTTTCCTCATAAAAATAAACCTTTCTGTACACAAAGATCCTGAGCCGTAAGGCTCTGTCAGTCAGAAACTATTATACCATTCTTAATGGCAGTTATACAATGTTTCCCGTAATCCGTATCCTGCCCGGGTTGACAGGAAATGCCGATTAGCTTATACTCGGAAGGATCTGGCTGGCTTAAGAATTACTGTATTTTGTAAACGGGAGATGATAAGCTATGGATCTGTTTGAATATGCGGCGGGGGAGAAAAAGAAGGAGGAGGCGCCTCTGGCTGCGCGGATGAGACCGGAGACCCTCGACGAGATAGTAGGTCAGGAGGATATCCTCGGGGCCGATAAGATGCTCTACCGCGCGATAAAGGCAGACAAGCTGTCCTCGGTTATTTTTTACGGGCCTCCAGGAACAGGAAAGACAACTATCGCAAAAGTCATTGCAAATACCACGAGTTCTGATTTCTGTCAGATAAATGCTACAGTGTCCGGTAAGAAGGACATGGAAGAGGTAATAGATAAGGCGAAGGATTCGCTCGGCATGTATGGTAAGCGCACAATCCTCTTTATCGATGAGATCCACCGTTTCAACAAAGGCCAGCAGGACTATCTGCTGCCTTACGTCGAGGATGGGACGATCATCCTGATCGGCGCTACTACGGAGAATCCGTACTTTGAGGTGAACAGCGCTCTGCTATCGAGATCGGTGATCTTTGAGCTGCATCCGCTGACCTTTGAGAATGTCCGGACTATCCTTAAAAGAGCGCTCTCTGATGAAAAAAAGGGCCTTGGCAGGCTGAGCATCAAGGCTGACGACGACGCTATAGATTTTCTGGCTGACACTGCGAATGGAGATGCCAGAAAAGCGCTTAACGCGCTCGAGCTTGCCGCGCTTACGACCTCGCCTGACGCGTCGGGAACCATCCATATAGATATGGAGGTGGCGAGCGAGTGCATCCAGAAGAGAGTCATAGGCTATGACAAAAACGGAGACGGCCACTATGACACTATTTCGGCCTTTATCAAGAGCATGCGCGGCTCTGATCCCGACGCGGCTGTCTACTATCTGGCAAAAATGCTTACAGCAGGCGAGGATGTGAAGTTTATCGCCCGCCGCATCATGATCTGCGCTTCAGAGGATGTAGGAAATGCCGATCCGATGGCCATGGTTGTAGCCGCAGCAGCGGCCTCAGAGGTCGAGAGAGTCGGAATGCCGGAGAGCCAGCTGATCCTGTCGCAGGCAGCCATCTATGTGGCCTGCGCGCCGAAGTCAAACAGCTCGACTGAAGCCATCTACAAGGCTATGAACCTTGTGAAAAGCACGATGACTGCGCCAGAGCCGTCCTATCTGCAGGACTCTCACTACGGCGGGGCGGCAAAGCTCGGCCGCGGCATCGGATACAAGTACCCGCACGACTTTCCGGGGCACTATGTGAAGCAGCAGTACCTGCCTGACGAAGTCGAGGGAACAGTCTTCTATGAGCCGTCTGATCAGGGCAGAGAGGTCGAGATAAAGAAACGGCTCGACAGCCTGAAA
>JBJELA010000040.1:0-3409 GCA_051878915.1 Candidatus Weimeria sp. | reverse complement strand
TTCCTCTGACTGTTACAATCTCCGCGTCCGCAGAAATAAACCTGAGCTTTTTCCGCAGAAATGAGATGTAGACCTCGGCATTGTTGTAGACGACTTCGGTATCATAGCCCCAGATCCGCTCAGTTATCTGTTCGCTTGAAAGAAGGATATTATGATTCTCAAGGAAATACTCGAGGAGCGTAAACTCCTTCTGTGAGAGCCTGACTTCTGTTCCGTTCGCGGTGGAGGAGAGCACGTGTGTGTCTCTGTTAAGCCTTATATCGTTCATTTCGAGGGTATGTCCGGTTTTCCGGGCTCTGCCTTTTCCGCGCAGCAGCACCTGAACTCTCGCGTCCAGCTCCTCCAGCTCGAATGGCTTTGTCAGATAATCCTCGGCTCCGGCATCGAAGCCCTCGAGCTTGTCGGAAAGCTCGCTTCTGGCTGTAAGTATAAGCGCCGGGACAGTGCAGCCCTCCTCACGCAGAGTCCGGAGCATAGTAAGGCCGTCCATCCCAGGCATCATCACATCAAGTATCATAATATCAGCCGGATTGCGGCGCATGGCAGCAAGTCCGTCATTTCCGCTGCCGCAGACCTCGACCTGATATCCTTCTTTTGTAAACCATTCCCTGAGGATCCGCGCCATTCTGAGCTCATCCTCTGCTATAAGTATCCGTTCAGTCATCTCGTGCTTCCGGTCCATTTCAGATTCTTTTAACATACTACAAGCATTATACCTTATTTTAAAAATAAAAGTTACTCAATTACGCGCATTTTACTTGATTTAACTAGATTTTTAACAGATTTATGCTATAATGTCTAGTTGTCTGCGTAAAAGCAGCAAGGAGGCATTTTTTCTTATGAAACGTATTCAAGGGCTTGACGGACTTCGCGCCATTGCAATCATAGGTATAATAATCTATCATCTGCTGCCCTCTTTCCTGCCGGGAGGATTTCTGGGAGTAAATCTCTTCTTTGTTCTTTCCGGATTTCTTCTTACATATACGAGCTTAAACGATATACATGGTAAGGGGTTTACTGTCCTTAATTTTTATAAAAAGCGTATTCTGCGCATTTATCCCGCGCTGATTCTCCTCGTTCTTACGGGCTGTTTTTTCGCGTGGATCTTTACGCCGAATGCCATGTACGGAATGCGCAGGGAAGTTCTGTCTGTTTTTCTGGGATATAATAACTGGTGGCAGATAAGCAGGAACGCGTCATACTTCGCGAGGATATCCTCGGCATCGCCATTTACACATCTGTGGTGTATCGCGGTTGAGCTGCAGTATTATCTGGTGTGGCCGCTGCTTCTCATGATCTGTCTTCTGCTTGAGGTAAAGGCGCATTTCAAGTCAGAGTATTTTCTTCTGATTCTTGCAGCTATCTCATTTGTGGAGAGCATAATCCTCTTACACCCTGGCCAGGATCCGACAAGAGTTTACTATGGCACAGATACGAGAGCCTATGCTCTGCTGGTAGGAAGCGCCCTCGGATTTATCATTGAGAGAAAAATGAGAACCGGCAACCGCAGAATGAAACAGACACCTGCACTCACACGGGCGGTTTTAGAGATCGCGCTCTGCGCATCGTTCCTGGTGATGCTTGTATTTTATTTCTTCGCTGAAGGACAGAGCATTCTGACTTACCGCGTCTTTATGCCGCTTACAGTGCTCATTTCAGTCTGCGTCATCTATCTCTGCGCAGATACGGACCTTCAGGTTATCTGTCTGCCTAAGCTTGATTTTCTTCAAAAATTAGGCGCGTACAGCTATGAGGCTTATCTGGTCATGTTCCCGGTAATCAGCATCGTTACCCGCACGTTAAGAACTGCTTCCCGTGTTCCGGTGGTTGTGATTTCTGTTGTTCTTATTATTCTGGGTACGTTCTGGCTGCACCAGGTAACGACGGGCCTTTTTAAGAAAGAAAAACCAGCATCATCTGTCAGGAGGTATGAAAATTGAACGGACGTGGTTCGAATAAAAAAACAGGATTTTTTTCGGTAAAGAGCGTATGTATAGCGCTTGCGGTTATTTTTGCAGTGGGCGGGATAATTTCTCTCGTGCTTGCGCCAGAAAAATCTGAAAGCCCTGATGAAACAAACCTTAAGAATGAGCTCAAAAGAAATGCCGCGATGCTTAATAAAAGAGCTCACGAGAGCGCTTCGGGAAATGCTGTTTCCACTGTTTCTTCAGGTAAGACGGCTGTCGTGACGAAGTCCTCCGGAGAAAATGAGGATGAAAAAAAGGAAAAAATAGAAAGCTTCACGGCCATCGGTGATTCCGTTATGCTTGGCGCTTCTCCGGAGATACTGAAGCTTTATCCTGACAGTGTAGTAGACGCAAAAGAGTCCCGTCAGGTAAGGCAGGCTCCTGAAATAATAAACAGCCTGAAGAAAAAAGGACAGCTGAAGGATACTGTTATCATTGCCCTCGGCCTGAACGGTCCTTTTTCAAAGGAGGTAGGGCAGAACGTTCTCGATACCATAGGCTCTGATCATAAGATTTTCTGGGTGCTCCCATATGGAAACAGCGTCACCTATGTAAACGATGTGATTGATACGATAAAGTCGCTTGCTGATTCAAATACCAATCTCAGGATCCTGGACTGGCCGGCTGCTGCCAAGGGCCATCCGGAGTGGTTCTACCACGATGGCATCCACCTGAAGCCATCGGGCCAGAAGGGATACGCGAAGTGGCTCAAGCGTGAACTGGATAAATAATGACTAAAAGCGTCAGGGTTCTGCCCCTGGCGCTTTTGTGATGCGTCGCTAAAAACCGGATGAAAAAACAGGAGATAATTTCTGGCGGAATGCTTTTTGTTCTTTGTATTGTACGTTATGATTTGTTCCGAAAAATACAATAAAATATCCCCATAAAGATTTAGCATTCTAACTATCAAAAGAGCAGTTAGAAAAGACAATGACGTCGATTTGCTTAAGGGCAGAAGACGTCTTTTTTTGTCCAGAAGTTACTACTCACAGAAGCAATGCCGTGAATAGTAACGCCCAGAAAACTGCACAACTGAACAAAGGAAAGTAATTGTATGGAAAGGAGACATCACGATGGCAGGAAGGATTAGTACACATCCGATTCTTGGTACCCAGAACGAGGGAAAGAAGATCGTTACTTTCAGCTATGACGGCAAAGAGATGAAAGGATATGAGGGCGAACCTATAGCGGCAGCTTTAAAGGCTAACGGCGTTATGGTTCACAGATATACGATGAAACAGCATAAGCCAAGAGGAATTTTCTGTGCAATCGGCAGATGTACTGACTGTGTAATGGTCGTAAATGGCGAGCCAAACGTCAGAACCTGCATGGAGCCGCTTGTTGAAGGCATGGACGTTAGAACCCAGTATGGTGTTAGTGATAAGCCATTTGATCAGCAGTAAGACCGGAGGAAAAGTAAGCAATGAAAATAGAAAGATTTG
>JBJELA010000039.1:0-3436 GCA_051878915.1 Candidatus Weimeria sp. | reverse complement strand
TCTTTCTACGTCCACAGCTTCAGATGAGCCTAGAGAGGGTGTTGATTTCTTCCCTCTTTCAGTTGAGTTCGAGGAGAAGTTTTACTCGATTGGAAAAATCCCCGGAGGATTCAACAAGCGTGAGGGTAAGGCTTCAGAGAATTCAGTTCTTACAGCCCGTGTCATCGACCGTCCCATGAGACCGCTCTTCCCAAAGGACTTCAGAAACGACGTTACCCTTAATAACCTCGTTCTCTCTGTTGATCCTGAGTGCAGACCGGAGCTTGTAGCTATGATCGGAACGGCAATGGCTACCTGTATTTCGGATATCCCGTTTGACGGACCTTGCGCAATGACTCAGATCGGTATGAAGGACGGAGAGTTTATCGTAAACCCTTCACAGGCTGACTGGGACTTCGGTGACCTTCAGCTGACTGTTGCTTCTACCCGTGACAAGGTCATCATGATCGAGGCCGGAGCAAACCTTATCTCTGATGATACAATGATCGAGGCTATCTACAAGGCTCACGACATCAACCAGCAGATCATAAAGCTTATCGACCAGATGGTTGCAGAGGTCGGAAAAGAGAAGTTTACTTACGAGAGCTGCGCAGTTCCTGACGAGATGCTCGAGGACATCAAAAAGATCGTTCCTCCGGCTGAGATGGAAGAGGCTGTATTTACAGACGACAAGCAGACACGTGAGGCAAATATCGCCGCCATAACGGACAGACTCAAAGAGGCTTTTGCTGATAACGAGGATTACCTTGCGCTTTTACCGGATGCGGTTTATCTCTATCAGAAGAAGACCGTCAGAAAGATGATCCTTAAGGACCACAAGAGACCTGACGGACGTGAGATCACCCAGATCAGACCTCTTTCAGCTGAGGTTGACCTGATCCCAAGAGTTCACGGCTCTTCTATGTTTACCAGAGGTCAGACTCAGATCTGTGATATCGTAACACTTGCGCCTCTTTCAGAGGTTCAGAGAGTTGAGGGACTTGATCCGAATATCACTGAGAAGAGATACATCCACCAGTACAATTTCCCATCATATTCTGTAGGTGAGACAAAGCCTTCGAGAGGACCTGGACGTAGAGAGATCGGACACGGAGCTCTTGCTGAGAGAGCCTTAAAGCCGGTTCTTCCTTCAATCGAGGAGTTCCCATACGCTATCCGTGCCGTGTCAGAGACATTCGAATCAAACGGTTCTACATCAATGGCTTCTACCTGCGCTTCCTGTATGTCACTTATGGCTGCAGGCGTTCCTATAAAGGATATGGTAGCCGGTATCTCCTGCGGTCTTGTAACTGGAGACACAGATGACGATTACATCGTACTTACCGATATCCAGGGACTCGAGGATTTCTTCGGTGACATGGATTTCAAGGTTACAGGAACTCACGATGGAATCTCGGCTATCCAGATGGATATCAAGATCCACGGTCTCACAAGACCTATAGTTGAGGAGGCTATCCACAGAGCCCATGAGGCCAGAAACTTCATCATGGATACCTGCATGTCAAAGGCCATCGCGGCTCCGAGGGATCATGTGGCAGCACTTGCTCCGAAGATTGCCTTCATCCAGATTCCGGTCGAGAAGATCGGTGATGTAGTAGGCCAGAAGGGTAAGACTATAAATGAGATCATTGCCCGCACAGGCGCTAAGGTCGATATAGATGATGACGGAAGAGTTTCTGTAAGTTCTCTTGATCCGGATGCGAACGAGAGAGCAATCGAGATGATAAAGACCATCGTTACAGACTTCCATAAGGGACAGATCCTCAAGGGAACAGTCGTATCTATCAAGGAATTCGGCGCTTTCATAGAGTTCGCTCCAGGCAAGGAGGGAATGGTCCACATCTCAAAGATCGCTCCGGAGCGTATCGAGCATGTCGAGGACGTGCTCACCCTTGGAGACAAGGTCACTGTCATCTGTCTCGGTAAGGACAAGACAGGCCGTATGAGCTTCTCGATAAAGGACGTTCCGAAGGACGCAAAGTAACTGACCGAAACATCGAGCACCTAAAAGCTGGCTTTGGCAGTTATTGTAACTAAATGATTTCAGAGTCGAATCTCAGGCATTACTGCTTGTGAGATTTTCACCCGCCACAGAGAACTGAGCTTGCTTTTTTCTGTGGCGGTATTTTTATAAATGATATGAAAATAATAGTTGTTGGAGCCGGAGCAGCCGGGATGGCAGCTGCGGTCTCGGCTGCCGGGAATGGCGCCTCTGTCACAATCCTTGAGAGAAATGAGAAGGCCGGAAAGAAGATCTACATAACCGGAAAAGGCAGATGTAATTTCACTAATGCTGCTCCGATAGATGATTTTTACGCGAATATCGTCACGAATCCGAAGTTCATGTACTCAGCCTTCGCGCATTTCGACAATCAGGATCTGATAAAATTCATTGAGGATTCAGGTGTAAAAACCAGAGTTGAACGTGGCGGAAGACTGTTTCCGGAATCAGACCATGCTTCGGATATCACGAGAGCCTTTACAAAAAGACTTGATGAGCTTGGAGTAGAGAAAAAGCTGAATACCAGGGTTCTGGGCCTGATAGAAGAGAATGGAGCTGTAGTCGGAGTAAAAGCCTGTGAGGAGGGACATCTTTCCTCACAGAGACAGTACAGGGCTGACGCGGTGATCCTCGCGTGCGGAGGCAGATCATATCCTTCCACGGGTTCAGACGGTAATTTTATTCCTGTCCTTAAGAACCTGGGCCTTAAGGAAAATGAATGTTATCCGGCGCTTGTTCCGCTGGAGACAGAGGAAGACTACATCAGGGAAATGCAGGGACTGTCTCTTAAGAACGTAGAGCTTCGTATTTTTTCAGAGAAGAAAAAGAAGCCTGTCTACGATGAGTTCGGCGAGATGCTTTTCACACATTTCGGCATCTCAGGACCGATAGTTCTCTCAGCCTCATCAAAGATCGCAAAGACACTTATGAAAGAAGAGAGGCTCAGGGCTGAGATAGACCTGAAGCCGCACCTTGAGGAAGAGAAGCTTCGGAACAGACTGATCCGCATAGTAGAAGAGAATCCGAACAAGAGCTTTGCTCACTTCTTTGATGACCTGCTGCCATCGAAGATGATTCCCGTAATGCTTGAGCTCTCAGGTATTGATACTTCAAAGAAGCTCAATTCCGTGACAAAGCAGGAAAGGGAGGAAGTTCTTGGCCTTCTCAGGCATTTCCCTCTTACCATTACTGGCACAAGGGGGTTCAATGAGGCTATAATTACCGGAGGCGGCCTTTCTGTAAAAGAGGTCGATCCGAAGACGATGCAGGTGAAGAAATACCCGGGTCTGTACGCCTGTGGAGAGATGCTTGACGTTGACGCCCTTACCGGCGGCTTCAACCTGCAGAGCGCTTTTTCAATGGGCGCGCTGGCCGGATATTCGGCGGCGATGTCACAGACAAATGGACTTGAATAACACCACGAGACTGTAAATG
>JBJELA010000038.1:0-3469 GCA_051878915.1 Candidatus Weimeria sp. | reverse complement strand
GATTAAGTCTTCTCATATATTTACCTCAATCAAATGCTAATCTTTTCATTAATTAAATTGCTAATTCTATTACTTGCTTTACCATCTTTCACCCATCCCAGATGTTCTGTCATTTTTTCGGTTTTTTCCAGATAGCTGTCGATATCAAATAAAGCTATCTTCTCTGCCATCTCTTCATTGTTTCTTATTAATACAAAAGGCACCTCCACATCAAAGTCCGGCGCCATCTGTTTATTGTTCGTTATCGTATCATCATCATGTATTTCAAAGCAGAGGTTTCCACGGTCTCCCACATAATCCTTTAAATCATCCATATAGAGAAAAACCGGGATTCCATAGACTCCTGCTTCAAATCCTACTGAACTGTAATCTGTTACTACAGCGTCTGAAGATGCTATAAGCCAGTTTGTATCATCCTCTTTGCTTACATCTATTACGCTTTGATCAGATACATGGTGGTTTGCAGCCAGCTGTGGATGAAGCTTTTCAAGCACATACCATTCGCCGCCAAATCTATCATGAAGAGATTTTTTTAACAGACTGATATCTAATGATGTCTGCTCTGAATACACCTGCCTGTTTGTTTTCATCCCTGACTCTCTATATGTAGGCGCGTACAGCACAATCCTGCTGTCTGCAGGAAGATTGTATTTTTCCCTTACTGAGGCCCTGACCGCTGTTCTGTCATATGACATCACATCTTCTCTGGCCTGACCAAGCTTCAGGATCTTGCCATCATACACCATTCCTCTGACAAACACTTCAGCTGACCAGTCATTACTTACTATGAGACGGTCTATCATGTCAGAATCATTCTTACTTACGAGATATGCTATCCGTGAGAACTTTTCTCCGCGCCAGAGTCCTATAGGCTTAAAGCCGACACATCCATGCCAGGTATTAATGTAGTACTGCCCTCTCCTCTTTACCGTTCCAAGAGGTTTTCTGTAATTGTCTATCCAGATCTTTGACCGGGTCAGCCAGTAGGCGCTGCTCCAGAAGCTGTTTGGTACTTCCCTGATATAGTCAGGGAAGTTATGCTCCCCAACCTTATTTACAAGCCAGACGAATTTCAGATCAGGTCTTTCCTTATGGAGCTCCTGCACTATGTATTTGGGATTGCAGCCAAAGCCGCCCTTTCCCTCAAAGGTGCAGACACTGATCAGTTTCTTATCTATTGGAAATATCCGGCAGAGATAGAATGCTGCGCTGTGAAATGCGGCTTTTAGTTTTCTATATGCTATATACTGACTCTCAGTCATGTTCTGCTTCCTCAGTACTAAATATTGTCTATATGATGTTCCTTCATATACTCCTTCTGTCTTGCGAAAAAAGGATACCCGTGAGCTGATCCGCCCCTTACCATTTTCATATAGTCACCATAGTGCATTTTCAGTGCTGCGTCATATCCATTGGGGATTGGTATCTGTATGAATTCGAAAGGGCAGGATATAAGCGGCTCGAAGCTCTCTCTCGGAATCGTATAATCGGAATATGTATTACCGGAGAAACGTACCAGCTGTGCTCCTGCCTTGCTGCAGCCGTCATCTGCTCCATACATGCCCATGATGGAATCAACCAGTCCATACAGCTGAGCTATGACATCAGATGACGTATCTATGTCTACGCCCATCACTTTTTTAATCTTTTTGAGTGCATCCTGCCTGTCATTTTCTGTAGATGTCGGCTGCTGCCATACTGCCAGGGAAACAAGCGCCAGAGACATAAGCGCACTCTGCATATTCTGTCTCTCGGGATCATCCGGCAGCCAGTCCATTGGATATATGTCTACACCAGTGATATATGGGCATCCGAAAAAATAATCAAGATCTATTTTACCCAGATCCTCATAGGATCTGCCATTTGCAATCTCCGGGAAAATATTTCTGCGGTCTGAGTTCCAGAATGACCTGAAATACAGGCCTTCCGGCAGCTCCTGCTCTACTACCTGCTGAAAATGATCATAGTCTTCACGCAGAAAACCGATATCAATGTCGTCATCCCATGGCACGAAGCCATGATGCCTGACTGCTCCGAGTAATGTCCCATAGTATGCAAAGTAGCGTATCCCATGCTTTGTACATATATCATCTATTACTGAAAGTATCCTGAGCTCTGATGCCCAGCAGTGCTTCATCTCAGAAGATATCAGAAAATCATTTCTAACCTCCGCCTCGAAAAAATCATCCGGGAATTCCAGTTTCATATCTTACGTCCCTTCTGTCTCCGCTTTCAGGCCATATCCATATGATCGTAATCTATTGTGATACCTGCCTTCTCAAGTACTGCCTTCTGACTCTTGTAAAAAGGATATTCATGAGATGACGACTCATTTATTTTTACCATATAATCGCCGTAATAGGCTGTCAGAAATTCATGATAGCCCAGAGGTACTGGTATCTCAGTAAATTCAAACGGCTGCATAATGAGATTGGTAAAGGCTTTGTCCGGGAATCTGCGGTCCCAGTTCTGTTGTAAGAATGTAATAGCTACCTCGTCTGAGTCTGCCGGTCCGTACATGGCGCAGACAGCATCCTCCAGCTTCAGCAGCTGACAATTAATTTCTTCACTTGAGCAGTGTTCATCTATAACCACATTAAATGTCTGTTCTACCTGCACTGTCAGATATCTTCTGTATGATACGATGACATCATCAGCAAGCCACGCCTGACGGCATGACTCCAGGATATTCAGCAGACTCACCTGCAGGTCACGCTCATCCTCTGCAGCAGGTACATAATCCAGTGGAAAAATATCGACGCCTACTACATATGGGCAGCCATGGTATTTCTTCATGCGCTCCTTTATTTTTTCCGGAGTTCCGAGATAATTCAGACCGTTAGTGACTCTTGGCAGCAGTGCGTCAAACCCTTTAAGTGACTGATATGTGACCATATGCAGATCATCAGGAAATACCTGCGGAGCGATTTTTTCCAAAGTCAGCAGATCACTTCTGAGCATACCGATATCCATATCATCATCCCATGGTATGAAACCCCTGTCTCTGACTGCACCAAGTAATGTTCCATACAAGGCGAAATAATGCAGCCCGTATTCTCTGCATATATCGTCCAGCTGAGCCAGCACCTCAAGCTGCGCAGCCCAGCAGTGCTTCATTTCCGACGAAATCGTGAAATCGTCGCGTACTTCCTCATTATAAAAATTTTCAGGTATATTCAGCTTCAATCTTTTCCTCTTTATCTCTCTCTAAAAATGATCTGATATTCGTTATGGCATGGCTTCGCCATCAGGACAATTCAATGATGAATTCCCCTGCCCGGCGATTTATGTCACAAGAATCATTCCAACACGCAGGCTGCGATGATTGTCTTTCTTCTTGCTTTAACAGATATAATTATAATCAAAAATTCAGACTTACGCCTGCATCTTCAAGTATTTTCTTCTGCTCCTTATAGTAAGGATAATCGTGAGAAGATGATTCATTTATTTTTTTCATGTAATCACCATA
>JBJELA010000037.1:0-3472 GCA_051878915.1 Candidatus Weimeria sp. | reverse complement strand
TTATAAAAATATAATAGTATTGCTTAATATCTTACCTACCGTATGAACAGTAACAAAAAAATAAAAGGAATGAAGGTGATTTTTTAAAAAACACTTGACAGTTAGAGCCCGTTATAGTAAACTACTCAAGTCGGTAAAAAAACCGTAAGCTGGCGTGGCACAGTAGGTAGCGCACCTCATTGGTAGTGAGGAGGTCACCGGTCCGATTCCGGTCGCTAGCTTTCCGCGTATTAAGAGAAGGGCTGTAAAGATGTCTGATGTCGTTTGACGCGTGCGTTCAAAAGACATTCAGGCATTTTTTATCAATCACGCGAATGAGCAGGCTCGCAAATGTCTGCGAATTGCCCACTCTCTGAGCCGTGCAAATGGCAGCGGGCCTGCCTGCACAGTCATAGATGGCTCTTTTCATATTAAGTGCGTACGCGCAGACGGACAGTCGCGTCAGTTCCTGTGAGTTGCACCGCTCATTTAACCAGAGGGAACGCGTCTCATTTTTACAAAGGAAACAGAATGAAGAAATTACCATTTACTACGAAGGAGAAGCTTGAAGAAATCGCAGCGAAATATCCGACGCCGTTTCACATCTATGATGAGAAGGGCATTCGTGAGAACGCCGCAAAAGTAAAAGAAGCATTTGCATGGAACAAAGGATACAGAGAATATTTTGCCGTTAAGGCTACTCCGAATCCTTTCCTAATGGATATTCTCCATGAGTACGGCTGTGGAGCTGACTGCTCATCACTTACCGAGCTGATGCTTTCAGACGCGGTCGGGCTGAAGGGCCACGAGATCATGTTCTCGTCAAACGACACCCCTGATGAGGAGTTTAAAAAAGCTGCAGATCTTGGTGCTATCATAAATCTTGATGACATCACTCATATAGATGCCTGCCTGCGTGCTCTTGGCGGCAAGCTTCCAGAGACTATGTGCTGCCGCTATAATCCGGGCGGTGTCTACACCCTTTCAAACGGCATCATGGACAATCCTGGTGACGCAAAGTATGGCATGACTCACGACCAGCTGCTCGAGGCTTACAAGCGTCTTCGCGACCTCGGCGTAAAGCACTTCGGACTTCATGCATTTCTGGTAAGCAACACTGTTACAAACGACTACTATCCTGAGCTTTCAAAAACTCTTTTCGAGCTCGCCGTAGAAGTCAAAGAAAAGCTTGGCATTTCACTTGAGTTCATCAATCTTTCAGGTGGTGTCGGAATCGCTTATCAGCCGGATCAGACTCCGAATGATATAACAATCATTGGCGAGAAAGTTCACGAGGTATATGATGAGATCTTAGTTCCGGCAGGACTTGGCGATGTGGCTTTATATACTGAGATGGGACGTTTCATGATGGGCCCTTACGGCGCCCTCGTCACAAGAGTCCTTCACGAGAAGAAGACCTACAAGGATTACATCGGTGTTGACGCCTGCGCGGCAAACCTTATGCGTCCGGCTATGTATGGCGCTTACCACCACATCACAGTTATGGGCAAGGAGGATGCTCCATGCGACCACACCTACGATGTGACAGGTTCCCTCTGTGAGAACAACGACAAGTTCGCAGTTGACCGCAAGCTCCCTGAAATCGAGCGCGGCGATCTGCTCTTTATACATGATGCCGGCGCCCATGGTTTTTCGATGGGCTACAACTACAACGGACGTCTCTGGAGTTCAGAGATCCTTCTCCACACAGATGGCAGCTTTGAGCTGATAAGACGTGCCGAGGAGCCAAAGGATTACTTTGCTACCTTCGACTGCTTCCCGATCTGGGAGAAGCTTAAGAAAGAGTTCTAAGGAATTTTTTCTTTGAAAAATAAAAGCTTTTGATGAGTCCTTCAATAATTCAGGCTCTGATGATTTAAACAATTGAATAAGCAGGATACTGTGCCGGCATTACGCCTGGCACAGCATCCGTTTTAATATGCAGGAGTGGCGGAATGGCAGACGCGACAGACTCAAAATCTGTTATGGGCGACCATGTGTGGGTTCGAGCCCCATCTCCTGTATTTTTTATGCCTGAAATACGTGTGAAAATTGAAAAATCCGGGAATCACACGTAGTAAGCGAAATCTGTCTACGTGTGAAAAGGGAGAAATTTGGAGATCACACGTAATAACAGAAATTACGAGAAAGCAAGCTGTCGATTTCCGTACCATTAACCTGAAATTGACAAACTGACGTGATATACTATATTTGTAACAGAGATGACTAAGGATTATAATAAAAACAAGGAGCTACCTGATCATAATTTACATTAAAATATCTATTTTCTCATGTTCATAAATAATTCCATCGGCTGATACTTTCCCCTCACAGTTAAAATTCACTTCCTGACCAAGTGCCGAGTCATATAGAGCATTAAATTCCTGACCTTTTTTCCACTCCTCCTGAGTCATCTCATATGCCCATCCGTTTCCAAGGCTTGAGAGAACTCTTTTCCCTTGGAAAAAGACATTGACGCCATAGCCACCCGTCGTTAATGCAGGAAAATTGACATAAGCACCGCCTGAAATGAGATTAAGCCATTAGGGATGTTGCATGATGCCCATTACTGTTCACTCTCCTTCTCTCAAGTGATCTCGTTCTCTCAGCGAGTGTATCTCTCCTCTGGAGAGATGACAGCTTATGATTATATGCTGCCATTTTTCACGATGCATACCACATAGTCTCATATCTATCATATCTATTGTATAGATATGGACTGCGCAATTTCATCTTTCTGATGCACTCCTACCTTTTCTCTGAAAAGGATGACACCAAGGAAGCACTCCTCATATCTTTTATATGCCAGAATTCCATAATCATATCTTTCTATATCGTTATTGATACTTCCTGATACATATACATCTGTCTCTCCGATTATAACGGAAGCGTCGTTCTTTATTTCTGCATAACTGTTTCTTACATCAAAATTGTAGTCATTGCCGAGAGCTACCTGATTATATAACTCCATAAGATCTGCGGTTTCCGGTTTGGACGGGAGCTTATAGTCATTGTCTGGTAATAGCTGGATGCCTATGTATCCGACAATATTTCCATCTGAATCTATTATATTTCTTGTGTCGATGAGAGGAGCAGGATCAGAACCATCAGCATCCTGTACTTTCCATCCATCTCCTAATTTTATATTTGTGGTCAGAGAATGTTCCTTGCCGGATGCATCGATGAACGAAAAGTCAAGATGGCTATATGACGTATTGCTTGCCTGCTCGAGTTTTTTTCATAATATGCCTTCATCCTGTCAAGTTTTGAGTTGAAATAAAAAATAAGACACAGGCTGCTGGATATTACTGCTGCTATCAGAATCAGAACAAATACTTTTAGTGATAATGTTTTTTTATTCTTAGGTTTGTATTCTGACTTTATGTTGATTCCAAGTATCTGTTCAATGCTTTCCACATAAGCGATATTAGGTTTTGCCTTTCCGTTCTCCCATTTCGATATAACCTTGTCGCTTATACCTAACACATCTCCA
>JBJELA010000036.1:0-3476 GCA_051878915.1 Candidatus Weimeria sp. | reverse complement strand
CCTTTTGCAAGGTTTCCTAAGATTATCTGGTTCATCTCGTTACGGTATTTGTTGAGTCCGTCAGGCTGAGGTTTGATACGGAGCTCTTTAATCGTCTTTACCTTGTCTATCTCATGGTTGAAGATCGTTATTTCCCATCTCGCATTGGAGTCAAAGGAGTTAAGGAAGTCCATGTACTGTGAGTACATGAGCGCCTGTTCCTCTCCTGTCGCTATCTGGAAGTTTGCGTCAGTCAGCCGGTAACATCTTGTATATTCTCCCGGGTTTGTCTCGATGATGCCTTCCTGAGTTATCCCTCTGAAAGGTATCGTATCCCTTAAGTTCTTAGGGAGTTTATCTATCTTTGACAATATCTTTAACTTGTCAAAAAATCCCTGCTTCTTTGCGGGCTGCTTTTTCTCCCTCGGGTCATCAGTCTTCATCTTTGACGAGCCTGTCTGAGCCTTCGGCCTTTCGTGAGGCTTCTGCGGGGAAGGGCTTGCGTGATGGCTTGCGGCCCTTGAAGCCTGAGCCCTGCGGACATTTGTAGTGACTGCCATAATCTGCTCCTTTTTTACTGATATACTTTTAACATACGCTTGTTCGAGCGCTTTATTATATTTTCCTTCTTCTTTTTAAGGTAACGCTTTCTCTCCCTGTCCGACATGGATTTGAGTTTCTTGTTCTCCTCGGCTTTTTTTACCCTGTTGAGAGAGGCACGGTAATAGTTTTTTATCTTTACTTTCCTTACCTTCGGCGTAAGGAAGTTGTAGTATATCATCCTTACCGCATATACCTCAAAATTCATGCCTTCGGGCTTCAGCCACCCCGCCATCATAAACGGTATGACTATGACCGCAGCCACGATGAATTTGTACATTACAGCCACGGGAAGAAGGAGTGCTACCGGAAGTGCCACCGCAACGCCTATGGTAAGACATACAGTCTGTCTTAAAGTAAGCTGTCCGATGAACTTCGGCTCGAACTTTCTTATATCCTGCGGCATTTCTACTGTTATCATAATATCGTCTCCTTATGCTCCTACGATGTCGTTTGCGTATTCTCCGCCTTTAAGCATTACGCTTATCGACGTAAAGTTAAGGGCTATCATCATGAATACATAGCCTAATACCTGAAATATCGTAGCGGACGCTCCGCCCGCAGGTTTTGATACCGACTGGGCGAGTATGCTGTTCAGGGCTCCTGCCAGATAGCTTACCGCAAGGCATATCATGATCTTTACGAACGCAGCGAAATACTTCTTTAAGTATCTCATTCCGGGGCTTCTTAAGCCTTCGCCGTAGATGTCTGCAACGGCAAACGGCATAAAGATACGCCTGATGCCAAGTTCAAGAAGAATGGAAAATGCAACGAAATAAGCTGCTATGGTAAGCAGATATGACGCTATCCACGGAAGGAAGAGTATCGCTACCGCACGGAGCCACTTGAGGCCTCCGATCTTTGCGTCATGCTCATCCTTTGCAAGTCCTAAGTCCACGAGCGATATGCCCGTCACATCATCTCCCGTCGGAGTAAGCTGGCTGATAAGAGCCGTGCCTGCCTTTGCGATAAGACCGATAATATCCGTAAGCTTAAGCATCAGGATACCTACTATCATTATCTCGATAAGGAACTTGAAGAACTGCTCCATAGGGTCGGCGCCCTTTTCCACGGCGTCTGAATATCTTACAAGAGCGATCAGAACGGCTATGGCGAAAGCTATCACTCCGCATCCGTTCATGAAGTTTACAAGTACCGGTTCGTCTTTTATGCTGTCACCGCTCCTTGTACCTATAACCCACTGATAGAGGTCGCTGCCGTTGTCCTGATCTCCGCCGATGTCCATATCCACGGAGTCCTGATCGTCAGATGATTTCTGCACGGACGAGCTTCCGAGGAAGAACGACGTGATTATCTTTGATACGCCCGTGTTTATCTGGTCGCACATTCTCTGGGGGAAGTACTTCCAGCTCTCCGCATTTGCTGTAGGAAAGAGGCTTACCGCAGTGATAAGGAATACGGACAGGAAGACGAATATCCTCTTCGTCCATACCCTCTTTTTCTGGATATCTTCTAACATTTAAGTCTCCTTTTTAAAAAAGCACAGGCACAAAGTGAAACTGTACCCGTGCTTTTCTCTTTTTTCTGGTAATCTCTGCCTTTATGAGTCGAACGCGCTTGATACCCAGTCTGCCAGAGTTCCTGCTGCGGCAGTGATCGCGGCTCCTACGGCAAGAGAAGTGATGCCTGCGGCGATCTGTCCCTTACCTTTACTCTTCTGAGGACCGTCATCCTCTGCTGAGAAGAATGTTGCGATACCTACTATGAGGATAACGATACCGAGTACGATAACGCCTGCACCTACCCATTGGAAGATCTGAGTTGCGATCTCTGAAACATCTACACTTGCCATAGCCTGCGAACCGAGGACCGCGATAGGTGTTGTTGCTGTTGCTCCTGCAAGAGTCATAAGGGCTCTCTGCTTCTTTACCGACAGCTTCTTCTTAACATCGGCTGTCATTTCCTGAACCTTTTTACCAAACATAAGCTTTCTACTCCTTTTTTTAGCTCTCATGTTTACAAAGTTGCTTTTGGGATATTTTTTATCCCTCTATAACTGTTTTGGTATCTAAGACAAAAAAGTTGTCTGCTGAGTTAATGAGCAAGGGTATACTCTACTTCCGACATATCAGGCTGAGCCAGTTCGATGTAGGCATCGAGCTTCCTTCTGATATCCTCATCAGTATCGTCGGCAGTGATGCCGAATGTGTCGGCTATGGTCATTACTATCTCATCGGAAAGAGGCTCCGCTTCACTGTTAAGCCCCTCTTCTATCGCCTTTGCCGTAGCCTCGGCTTCCTTTGCCTCTTTTCTCCTTGCCTTGTTCTTAATACTCTCAAGAGTCTTGTCCATGTGAGGCCTTTCATCCTTCGGATTCTTATCCCCCAGAGCGGGAACCTCTTCCTTCTTTACGTTTTTCTTATCCGTCTCATCGGGTACGGGAAGGCCGCCGTCTTCTGAACTTGCCGCCATGGCCTTTATGGCTCCCTTATCCTTAAGCTCAAGCTGCTGCCAGAGAGGAAGGAGCTTGAACTTCTGGTCCTTTGAGATACGGTTCTTTACATGGAACTGCCCTTTTGTAGACATGGCATACTTAAATGCCGGATGATTGAATGTCTTGTACTTTGGTCCCTGATAGATAGGAAGACCCCTGATACGGACGATACATTCATCCTCATTAAGCATCGTGACACGATCAGGAGTCACAAGGTCTTCTCCTGCCGTGCTTATCGATGTAGAACCGCCGCCTTTTGTCTGATAGGAAGACGAGCCGGTCTTTACCGTGCGTTTTCCTGTCGTCTCGATGAGCCATTTGATGGTCTCGTTATCGTCAGAACCAAGGAAAAGCTTCGTATCGCAGTTACCTGCGATGGTATTCCATGAGTCTTTGTAATGCTGCTTCAGCTGCGAGATAGCCTGGATAACGATGGAACAGC
>JBJELA010000035.1:0-3479 GCA_051878915.1 Candidatus Weimeria sp. | reverse complement strand
GAACAACTCGCCGGTGCAGGTAATAATCCTTGTATCAATGGGACGGAATGGAACTGATGATGAGCTCAGACAGAAGTTTTATGAGGCAGTAGCGGAATTTGCGCTGGACAGGAAAAGCATCGACGCCCTGATAAGCGATCCTGAATATTCAGTCTTTGAGAAGCTGGCGTCAGAGTAGAAAAGTAATTGAGGAGCTTCTCACGAATTCAGCCATGGGCGGGTGGCATTTTCCGGTCAGATATTGTAGAATAGGATTGCTGGCTTTTATGGCCGGCGGTTCTATTTTTTTCAGAAAGGAAAAATAAATGAAAGCGCCATTTTCAAAATACCTGGAGTCTGTTGCTCCAGGCCTTAAGAAGCTTATAGGACTTCTGGGAAAAGACTATGATTATGTGAGCGCTCTTGCGACGGACTCGAAAGGTCTGATGGTAAGGGTATCACAGACAAATAAATCAGTAAGCGGACATACGCTTACGACAGAGCGTGGAATAGTTATCCGCGTGCATGTGAAGGACCATTACAGCGAGTATGCACTTGATGGATTTGATCCACAGGAGCCTGAGGCCTCTTATCAGCTGATCAGGCAGGAGCTTTTAAAGCAGGAAGAGCTGTTAAAGCTTACGAAGAGTCAGATGTATAAGACAAAAGCTTTATCAGACGAGCCCTGCAGGCTTTTTGTCGAGAAGGAGACAGAAAAGCTGCCGGAGAACTGTGATGTAGAAGGACTCCTCGCGTTTATGACGGAGCTTTCCGATAGCGGAATGAAGATGTCTGACGAGGTCCGTGATGTCCGTGTGACTGCGCAGTCGACTCATATCTCAAAGATGTTCCTTACTGCAAACAGGGATCTGAGGCAGTCCTATGTCTATTCAGAGGCTACTGTTATCCCGATCGTATCTGATGGAAAAAAGACTGATTTCGGGTATTCGGGAGTTTCAGACCTCTGTGGTCCGGAGCTTTTTAAAGAGCTTCGGGGCTGCGTGGATTCAGGAATGAAGCAGGCACTTGACAGCCTTCACGCTTCACCTGTAGAGCCAGGCGAGTACACGATAATCACGAGCCCTGAGGTCACAGGACTCATAGCTCACGAGGCCTTTGGCCACGGCGTGGAGATGGACCAGTTCGTAAAGGGAAGGGCTCTGGGAGCTAAATATATCGGAAAGAGAGTCGGAAGTGACCTTGTGACTATGCATGAGGGAGCGCTCTGCGCAAAGGATGTAACAAGCTATGCCTTTGATGATGAGGGAGTTCTTGCAGGAGATGTCACAGAGATAGAAAACGGTATCTTAAAGACCGGCATCTGCGATTCGCTCGCAGCCTTGCGTCTTGGGGTAAAGCCTACTGGAAACGGAAAAAGAGAGAACTTCGAGCACAAGGTCTACACGAGAATGACAAATACGATGTTTGACTCCGGCAGCACAAAGGTCGATGACATGATAAAGTCGGTAGACTATGGATTTCTTCTCGAGGGCATGGAGAGCGGAATGGAGGATCCGAAGCACTGGGGCATCCAGTGTATCGTAAAGCTCGGCCGTGAGATAAAGAACGGGAAGCTCACTGGAAAAGTAGTCGCTCCTGTGATCATGACCGGTTACGTTCCGGATCTCTTAGGCTCGATTTCAATGATCTCAGACGACAGGGAATGCTTTGGAAACGGCGCCTGCGGAAAAGGCCACAAGGAGTGGGTAAAGGTCGCTGACGGCGGCTCGTATTTAAAGACAGTAGGGAGGCTCGGATAATGCTTAAGGATATTTTAGATATTTTAAAGAGCTCAGATGCTGATGCCTGGGCCGTTGACTCTCAGAAAATAAACCGCTGGGAATTTTACTTCATAAAGCACGATCTCGATCAGAACCGCGCCATAGACACGACTCATATAAATATCACTGTCTATAAAAAATCAGATGATGGAAAATACCTGGGTTCTGCCTCGGATGAGATCGCGCCGACTGCCTCTGAAGAAGAGATAACCGATAAGGTTAACGGTCTTATCGCAAGGGCCTCTCTGGTTAAAAATCCTGTCTATTCGTTAAGAAAGCCGTCTGAGGCCGTGCCTGATGAGGTGAAGGCAGATGTCTCTGACATCTCAAGGGATTTTATCGAGACTCTTACAGACATCCCTGAGACTGCGACAGAGGATATTAACTGCTACGAGATCTTTGCCTCTTCGATCGAGAAGAGATATATCACCTCTGAGGGAATCGATGTGACGCAGGTATATCCGAAGAGCTTTATCGAGGTCGTAACCAATGCCCGGGATGACAGGAGAGAGATCGAGCTTTACCGTTCATACGACAGCGGCACCTGTGATAAGAATTTTTTAAAGAAGGATATCGAAAAGACATTATCCTATGGCAGGGACAGGCTTCACACCGAGCCGACTCCGGCTCTTGGAAAAGTATCCCTTCTCCTTTCGACAGCAGATGCCATGCAGGTCTGGAATTATTTTGCTGACAGAATAAATGCTTCCATGGTCTGCCAGAAGATCTCAGACTGGAAGAAGGACGAGGCAATCGCCTCTGACGTGACAGGCGATAAGGTGACTCTTTCCTCAAGAAAATTCCTGCCGAATTCGAGCATGAACCGTACCTTCGATGATGAGGGAGCGCTTATCAGAGACGAGGTCCTTATAGATAACAATGTGGTAAAGGATTACTGGGGCGACCAGAAATTCTCATCATATTCAGGCCTTTCTGACAGCTTCATTCTTTCGAACTTCGAGGTAGCTCCGGGAAAGAATACTGAAGCTGATCTGAGAAGCGGAAAGTACCTTGAAGTGGTAGAGTTTTCAGATTTCCAGGTTGATGCCATTACAGGACACATCTTCGGCGAGATAAGACTTGGCTATCTGCACGACGGAGCAGACGTAAAAATCGTCTCCGGCGGTTCTGTTTCCGGTTCTATGAACGACAGCATGAAGTCGATGCATTTTTCAAAGGAAATGACACAGTACAACAACGCCAGAGTACCGGCTGTCGTTGTGCTCGATGATGTGACGGTAACAGGGGCGGAGTAAGCGCTTTTTGCAGAAAAATCGATGATCGGGAAAGCATTTATATGCGGTAATAATGGTCGGAGGAAAGGAATCTTATGGCTGAGAAAAAGCATTTTTATGCTGTAAAAAATGGCAGGAAGACCGGAATCTTCAAATCCTGGGATGAGTGTAAGAAGCAGGTCATAGGTTTCAAAGGGGCTGTATTCAAGGGTTTTGTGACAGAGCAGGAAGCACTTGACTATATGGCTGGTGGCAAGACTGGCGGCGGAGCAGAAGGCCAATCAGGGATCAAAGCAGATTATAAAACCGGCGGCGGATCAGAAGGCCGCGCAGGGGTCAAAGCAGATTATAAAACTGGCGGCGGATCAGATAGTCAATCAGAAAGTGGTTTAGACAGCACCTCTGGTATCGATATTGAAAGCAGAAATGAAGGCAATTCTGGTAAAGTTCCTGTCGGCAGGAGACTCACTGCTTATGTGGACGG
>JBJELA010000034.1:0-3489 GCA_051878915.1 Candidatus Weimeria sp. | reverse complement strand
GAATTAAATATCTCACACATCTGCTCCCCGTCATAGTCAGGGAAGTGTAAGTAGGTGCTTATCCTTGACTTAAAGCCGGGGTTTGCCTCTATCATCTGCTTCATCTCCTGCTCATAGCCTGCAACTATAAGGACAAAATCTTTCCTGTGATCTTCCATCGCCTTTATAAGGGTAGCTATAACGTCCTGCGAGTCTGAAGCATCAAGCATGGCATAGGCTTCGTCGATAAATAAGACTTTTCCTTTGGAAAACCTGACTAAAAGGCTTATCTTTTCGGCTGTCTCCCTTGCTGTATCGCCTCTTAGTGAGTTTCCGTCGATCTCTAAGAACTGATTCTTACTTATGATCTTTTCCTTATAGAGTATCCCCGTGATTATCTTTACTATCGTGGTCTTTCCTGTCCCTGGATTTCCGTAAAGGCACATATGGTATCCGCTGTCCGAACCGCCAAGCTTTTCCTTACGGTCAAATTCAGTACGGGCAGCTATCTCTTTTACCTTTTTCTTTACGGGGATAAGACCTGTCATGGCTTTAAGGTCTGCCATCGGGCAGTCCGAACCGTCTTTTGTTATCTTTCTAAGCGTTCCTGTCCCCAAGAGTCTCTCCACTTCTGCAAGGCGCTGTTTTCCAAGCTCTTCCCTTTCAGCCTTTGAGAGCTTCTGGATGTTGTTCTTCTTCCTGTAAAGACCGTTCTCATCGAACTCGATGTCATTCCTTGCCTCAGCTTCCTTATCCGACGTGACATCCGATAACTTATGAAGGACTACTTCAAGAAGTATCTCAAGGGCTATGATGATAAGAAATCCTATCTGTCCTGTCACTGCGGACAGCTTTCCGTAGTTTATCAGCGTAAAGATGATAAGGAATACTACGGCGACCATTCCGATGATGCGGAATAAGTCTATAAGCTTCCACATGAAGTTCTTTATATATGCGCTCTTTTTCGGTTTATCCTTCTTACTCATACCTTGCTGCCTTTGACTATAGCCTTATACTCGGAATATATCGCCATGTACTTGTTTACGTCCCCGCCTGCGTCGGGATGATATATCTTGGCGAGCTGTCTGAACATATGCTTGACTTGAGGGATATTCCTGCACGACCTGAAGTATTTAGTGTCGATAAACGGAAGCTCCTTCCTTTTTTCGGCTCTGGCATTTTCCTCTTCCCTTAAATCCTCTTCAAGGGACTTCTCATGCTCTTCCATATCGGTCTGGATGCCGACGGCTTCTTCCATCCCACAGGATAAGATCTCCATGATGTTATCATAGTCGTTTTCGGCATCCAGCTTTTTCTGGACCTGATCTATGAGCGCCGTAAGCCTGTCGGGAGTCACTATATCCCCATAGGACACGGCCTTATCTGTTATCTTTCTGATCAGGGCGTTAAACTCTGCCGTTTTGTCCTGAATGTTCTTATTCATCCTCTCGTACCGCCTGTCTGCTTCTTTCTTAAGGCGTATACGCTCTTTCTTCTGTTTTCTCATTTTTGCCACTACACGGATGATGTAGATAGCCAGCGCGGCAAGGACAGCCGCAATGACCGGAACGAATCTTGATATGTAAGACAATGTTTTTTCCTTTCCTGTATTATGTTAAAATACTTTCCTTCATCACCTATGTTTTGGTATTTCAGACTCTACCCCTTGCAGATATTCTTCTGTATATGTCTTAGTATTTTTTATCCTTCAGTTTTCTGAGGGATAAAAATTATAAGAGAAAATATTCTGTATATTCAGAATGAAATAAAAAATCAGAAAAACTGCAAAAATTTGTTGACTTGTGTACAAAACCGCTGTATACTAGATATAGATGAGGACATCCAATATATCGTCCCCGTCACTAAGGCATGGTTTACCGGCAGTTCCTTCCCATATGGGATAGCAGGGTCTTATCTCCCAAAAACCGGAAAAAAGATACGATAAAAAACAAAGGGATGCCGGATCCGGCACCCCGTTTTTTTTGTTTCTATATAAGAAGCCTTAAAGTACGATCTCCTGCGACATCCTTTTCCTTGACTTCTTTTCAGGCTCTTTTTCCTCTTCCTCAGCTTCTGCCTTTTCTTCAGGGGCTTCTTTATGAAGGTCTTTTACAGGCTCTTCTCTTTCGTATCCCTCGTCTACAAGGCATAAGTCGCGCACGGTAAGTGTCTCATGCTTTCTGTTTCCGGTAAAGACTCCGGCTACGAACTGCATATTCTTCCCTTCCATCTTATCCGTTGTGATGCCCCTCTCCGGCGTCCTCATCGAAAGCCATATGTTTACGTCCTTTCCGTTCGGCTTTTTTGTTCTTACCAGGACTTTTGAAAATCCGCCGTCTGAAGAAGCTGACATGACCTCTCCTGCGATATAGCAGTCGAAGGAAGGCTCGTCATAAAAGAGGCCTTTTGAACCGAGGTCCTTTTCAGCGGTAGTCTTTTCAGGGGATACTTCCGTCGCCACAAAGCACTGCGCGAAGAAGGCTTTTCTGTCCCTGTCGTATCCTCTCCTTCTTGAGACATATCCGTCTACTTCTACCCTTGTTCCGTTCCCAGGGACTTCCTTTTCCCTTGTAGTTACCTTTACAAAGGCGTCCTTTCCTGATCTTGTCATCACTGTGATGACGCAGCCGCTGGCAGTCTTAAATCCGCCTACGACTCTTCCCGTGAGATGAAAGCTGTTCAAGTATTTCATTCATGATCCTTTCCGCCGGATGTCCGGCTATAAACTGGCTTTTTTATCCTTCTGATTAGGTTTTGGTATTTAAGCCGTATAACTTCTTTAAGGCACGGGATACTTAAAAGCAATTAAAAATAACGGGTTCCGGTGCTTCAGATAAAAAATTCTTATCCCTCAGAAATCTCTTTCAAGAAAAATACCAAGACATTATTGGAACCAGATTGTATATTTATCTACAAAAGAAAGGAGCAATTTTGGCAGAGCACACAGCGGTCATAGGCCTGTGGGAGAAGATAAGGATATTCTGCATCAACCACGACACTCCGCAGCCTATGAAGATAGTAAAGAACACAGAGCTTATAAAGACTCCGTTCTATGCCTGTGGGGACTACATAAACCTTGATGAGGGAAAGCACGACTGCGCCAACAGGTTAAACCTTGACGATTATCAGGGCATAGTCCTTAAATTCTTTGACATGTATGAGGAAGACCCGCTCAAGAACTACACGGGCACTGCTTTTACGTTCAAAGGGGCAAGGCAGAAGATCTATGTCAGGGTGATAAAGCAGTCGGACAGCCATATCGACCTGGGCATTAAGAACCTTACGGTCTTAAAGTGAGGTGCTTTTTATGGAAAAACAGCAGAAAACACTCTCCCCGGGCGATATCATAAAGTTTACCGTATTCGGCATGACCATAGGCATCCTGCTTATCCTTGTGATGAACCGTGTCTTCGGCATAGTCACCGTATCGGGAAATTCAATGAACCCGACGTACTACAACGGAGATATCTTAAGAGGCGAGGTAGTGACAAAGCAGACTAAGATCGAACG
>JBJELA010000033.1:0-17497 GCA_051878915.1 Candidatus Weimeria sp. | reverse complement strand
TAACTTAGCTTAATAGCCGTCAAAACTTTTCCAGAGAGTGGCGGCTATTTCCTTTTTCTATTGCCGAGTTCATAGAATAAACCAGCAACAGTGCAAACGACTAATGCGAACTGAAATAGATCAGACCATGTAACCATAAGCAAAGCCCCCTTTCTTTAAAGATTCGAGGGCAAAGGATTTGCCCTCGAAGTGAGGGCTTACCGCCTACCGTGTATCGGCAACTCCATTTATGATAATATCATACGCCATGGCATTTATCAACAAAAAGTGGTATTTGAGAAATGCTATCTACCAGCAAATAAACCGTGCGTAGGTAGAATAAAAAGTATCTTTCCTTTGATATGGCTGTATGGGATGTAAGGATTATCCCAGGCACGGGAGTCATAGGAAATTTCACGATTATCACCCATCACAAATACACAGCCCGCTGGAATTTTATACTCCTGATAACAGATGGCCTGTGTGTCGGGAGAGCTTAGATAATTTTCCTTCAGCATTTTACCATTTCGATATACGCGTTCATTTTTAAAAGAAATCGTATCCCCGGGTATTCCAATAACCCGCTTGCCACAAGTTTCACCATGATAGGCAAAAACAATCAGGTCACCATATTTTGGGGCGCTGTGCTTATATGCATTCTTGTACATAACGCCGTAATCGCCAACCATAATGGTCGGTTCCATACTTCCCGAAGTGCTTCTCATTAGCTTGAAATTTATGCTGAAAATCAACATTACTGCTGCGAAGGCAGCAACGAAGGCAATAAGCTTTGCATAGAATTTTTTATCATCATCTTTAGCTGACTGAGGTTTAGACATGGCTCTATTATAGCAGATATTGAAAAATAAATGGAGACAATATAGAATAGAGATAGTTTAGACTTGAAACGTTTATTTTTCAAAGAGAAAACGAGGACAATAATGTTTAAAAAGAAATTATTCAGTATCTTGATTTCATTAGTAATTGCTATATTTGCTGTAATAGTAAATCCCGCTGTATCGGCTTTAGCTTCGATACATAAAAATCCGTATCCATTTTTTACAGTTCCAGAGACTCATAGTTATGACGTGGTTTTTACTGGAGTATCTGGAACTGAGTACAGGGCCAATTCAGATGACGAGATTCCATATAGTGAGTTCGATGAATGGGGGATTCACGCGACAACCGACGGACCATCTATCGTTATTACAGGGACACCTAATGCGTCTCACATCTATGCTGTAGCTTCATCAAAGAAGCTTAAAAAGGTGCGCGGACAGATGTATAGAGACATAAAAGGAGCAACTAAATTTTCAAATAACACAATGATAAAATATAAAACAGGGATGAATTTTTCTGATCAGAATATATTTGAGTACATAGAAAATGATTCACAGTCATTTGTAAATGGAACATGGAAACCGAAGTATCTCTATGTCGAGATATATTCAGGAAAAACCAGTGACAAAATTTACTTCGATGAGACAGGCGTGCATAAAAAAATCATTTATTCTAAAAGTCTTTCAAAGCCTGTAGATATAGCAGTTTTTAAAATCAAATAATTTTTTCAAATCCTATGTGTCCAACAATCCTCCTGCGAAAAAACAGTTGAGTTAATGTGAAAATTAAACTATAATGAAATGGCTTATGAATTTTTGACAGGAGGAAAGACAGATGGCACAGAACCCAGTTGTTACTATAACTATGGAGGATGGGAGCGTGATGAAGGCGGAGCTCTATCCTGAGATCGCACCGAATACGGTGAATAATTTTATCAGCCTCGTAAAGAAGGGCTTCTATGACGGACTCGGATTTCACAGAGTAATAAACGGGTTCATGCTTCAGGGCGGAGATCCGGATGGAAATGGCACCGGCGGTCCGGGATATTCTATAAAGGGAGAATTTTCCTCAAACGGATTTAAGAACGATTTGAAGCACACAGCAGGAGTGCTCTCAATGGCACGCACGATGATGCCGGATTCAGCAGGAAGCCAGTTCTTCATCATGCACAAGGACGCACCGCATCTCGACGGTGAGTATGCAGCCTTCGGCAAAATAACTGAGGGAATGGACGTGGTAAATAAGATTGCCGAGGTCGAGACAGACTGGTCAGACTGCCCGGTAGAACCACAGATCATGAAGACAGTAACAGTAGAGACCTTCGGAGAAGAGTATCCGGAGCCGGAGAAAGCCTGATATGGATATAAATGCACTGATAGCACAGGAGCTTTCCGTAAAGAAATCCCAGATCGATGCGGCAGTACAGCTCTTAGACGAGGGGAATACCATCCCTTTTATCGCGAGATACAGAAAAGAGGTTACAGGAGGACTCGATGACGATGCCCTCCGTGTCTTAGGTGAGAGACTTGAGTACCTGCGCGGACTTGAGGACAGAAAGCAGACAGTCCTTTCTACAATAGAGGCAGCAGGTGCCTTAACAGATGAGCTCCGTAGAAAAATAGACATTGCCCAGACCTTAGCCGAGGTCGAGGATATCTACAGACCTTATAAGCCGAAGCGCAGGACCAGAGCTACGATAGCGAAGGAGAAGGGCCTCGAGCCGCTTGCACTTACGATAAAGGCACAGGAGCTATCAACCCCGCTCCTAGATGAGGCAGCTAAGTACGTGGATCCTGAGAACGATGTTCATGTACCGGAGGACGCGATAAACGGAGCCTGCGACATCATAGCCGAGGAGGTCTCAGATAACGCTGATTACCGCAGCTACATCAGAGAGAAGACGAAGAAGGAAGGACTCATAGTCTCTACTCAGAAAAAGGAGAACGCTCCTTCAGTCTACGAGATGTACTACGACTATTCCGAGAAGCTCACTACAGTGCCAGGGCACAGAGTCCTCGCGATGAACCGTGGTGAGAAGGAGGATTTCCTCACTGTAAAAATAACCGCTCCGGAAGAGGACATAGTCAGATACTTAGAAAAGCAGCTTGTCACAAAGGATAATCCAAATACCACACCGGCTTTAAAGAACGCAGCAGCCGATGCCTATGACAGGCTTATCGCGCCATCCATCGAGCGTGAGATCAGAGGTGACCTGACAGAGATGGCAGAGGACGGAGCTATAAAGGTCTTCGCCGCTAATCTTCGTCAGCTGCTTTTAGCACCGCCTATTGCAGGAAAGACAGTCTTAGGCTGGGATCCGGGATATGTACATGGCTGCAAGCTTGCGGTCTGTGACCCAACTGGTAAAATTCTTACCACAGATATGGTCTTCCCGTTCAAGCCAAAGAACGATACAGAGGGCACAAAGAAAAAGGTTCTAGCACTTATTGATAAATACAGCATAGACCTGGTTGCCTTAGGAAACGGTACAGCCTCAAGAGAGTCAGAGGCACTGGTTGCTGAGATCATAAAAGAGGCCAGCAGACCTGTTCAGTACGTGATAGTAAATGAGGCAGGAGCCTCAGTCTACTCAGCAAGTGAGCTTGCGGCAAAGGAGCTTCCGGACCTCGATGTCGAGGGAAGAGGAGCAGCCTCGATGGCCCGCAGACTCATAGATCCGTTATCAGAGCTTGTTAAAATCGACCCGAAGGCCATAGGAGTCGGACAGTATCAGCACGACATGAACCAGAAGAAGCTCTCAGAAGCACTTTCAGGTGTAGTAGAGTCAGTAGTAAACTCAGTCGGCGTAGATGTAAATACAGCATCAGCACCACTGCTTTCTTACGTGGCAGGAATCACAAAGACTGTAGCAAATAATATCCTTTCCTACAGAGAGGAAAACGGAAGCTTTTCAGAGAGAAAAGAGCTCTTATCTGTAAAAGGCTTAGGGCCAAAGGCCTATGAACAGTGTGCCGGATTCCTTCGTATAAGAGACGGTAAGGAACCGCTTGATAACACTGGAGTGCATCCAGAGTCATACGATAAGACGAAGGAGCTTCTTGGAATTTTAGGATATACCACAGAGGACCTGAAGGCTGGAGCACTTTCAGATATTGATAAAAAGGCAGGCTCAGTAGAGGCACTTGCAGACAGGCTTGATATCGGAGTCCCGACACTTACTGATATCATAAAGGAGTTAAAGAAGCCTGGACGAGATCCGCGTGAGGAGATGCCGCTTCCTGTTTTAAGAAGTGATGTCCTCTCGATGGAGGACTTAAAGCCTGGCATGAAGCTTAAGGGCACAGTCAGAAATATCGTGGATTTCGGAGCTTTTGTCGATATAGGAGTACATGAGGACGGCCTCGTACATATCTCGCAGATATCGAACCGCAGGATAAATCATCCGCTGGATGTTTTAAGTGTAGGCGATATAGTAGATGTTACGGTCTTGGATGTCGATCAGGAAAAGGGCCGCATCTCACTTACGATGAGAACTGACGGTGGTAAGACAGAAGGTCATGATAAGTCTGCGGGAGAGAGACCGAAGAACCGGAATGGTGAGAGAGCTGACAGACCAAGAAACCATAGTGGTGAAAGGTCAGATAGGAAAAATAACCGCGGCGCAAAGCCACAGAATAAACAGAATGGAAAGCAGCGCACGAACAACCGCGATGTTGGAACAAGTCTCGGAAGTCTGCTTTCTGGATTAAAACTGGACTGAGGTAGAAATGACATTTGAAAGTCACAGCAGAGAAGAAACTATAAAGTTTGCTGCAGATCTGGCGGCAAAATCAAAGCCAGGAGACGTCTATACTCTCACCGGAGATTTGGGAGTCGGAAAGACAGTCTTCGCGAAAGGCTTTGCAAAGGGACTTGGGGTTACTGAACCGGTGACGAGTCCTACCTTTACGATAGTTCAGGAATATTTAAGTGGAAGACTGCCGTTTTTCCATTTCGATGTCTACAGGATAGCAGATTCTGATGAGATGGAGGAGACAGGATTTTACGATTACCTCGACAGAGGCGGAGTAGTCCTTATCGAGTGGGCAGAGCTTATAGAGGATATACTTCCTTTCCCACGTACATCGATAAAAATCGAGAAGGACTTAAACGGGGATGACGACTACAGGCTTATCACAGTGGAAGTGGAGAATTCATGAGGATACTTGGAATAGAATCCTCAGGACTTGTCGCATCTGTCGCTGTAACAGATGACGACGTGCTCCTAGGAGAATTTACAACTGATTATAAAAAGACTCATTCGACGACACTTATGCCTATGCTCGATGAGCTGATAAAAATGCTTGGAATCGATATAAAGACTATCGATGCTATAGCCACAGCCGCAGGCCCGGGAAGCTTTACGGGACTCAGAATCGGAGCTGCTACAGTAAAGGGCTTAGCCTATGCACTTAAAGTACCGGTTATAGCAGTACCTACGGTTGATGCCATAGCCTATAACCTCTATGGCTCAAAGCGGCTTATATGTCCGCTTATGGACGCGAGAAGACAGCAGGCTTATTCAGGGCTCTACCGCTTTGATGAGACAAACGAGTTTGTCGTTAAAAAAGAGCAGGAGCCAGAGGCTATAAAGGATATCATCGACAGGATAAATATCGCTGATGAGCCGGTTACTTTTTTAGGAGATGGTGTGCCCGTGTTTAAGGACTACATAGAGAAAAATGCGACCGTGGACTATGATTTTGCACCGGCATTCTGCAGCAGGCAGAGAGCGGGAGCAGTAGCTTCACTTGGAAAGAAATATTTCGACAGGGAGTTCTATACCTCAGCCGAGGAATTCAGACCGGCCTACTTAAGACAGTCACAGGCAGAGAGGGAGCGGGCAGAGAAAGCAGGTGCAAATGCTTGATATCTGTCTTTTAGGCTGCGGAGGAATGATGCCGCTCCCGAAAAGGCATCTGACTTCACTGGCCGTCAGGTTCAATGGACATACGACTCTTATCGACTGTGGTGAGGGGACCCAGGTCGCTATGAAGAGAGCAGGGATTTCTCCTGCACCGATAGATACAATCTGCTTTACGCACTACCATGCAGACCATATCAGCGGACTGCCGGGACTTCTTCTCGATATGGGGAACTCGGACCGCACAAAGCCAGTCTTTATGATAGGCCCTAAGGGTCTGATGCGGACTGTAAAGGCGCTCTGCGTCATAGCTCCGCAACTGCCGTTTGAGATAAAGTTTCATGAGTTCTCTGAGAACGAGGAGACGTTTGATCTGGACGGACTCCGGCTCAGGGCCTTTCACGTAAACCACAACGTGACCTGCTACGGCTATACGTTTGAGCTGGACAGAGCGGGAAGATTTGACGCTTGTGCGGCAAAGGCACTGGGAATCCCGATAAACTACTGGAGCGTATTACAGCACGGTAATGAAGTGGATATCCCTGAGGGTCATTTTTCACCGGAACAGGTAATGGGACCTGCCAGAAAAGGCTTAAAGGTCACCTATACTACAGATACGAGGCCGATACAGGCTATAGTCGATAACGCAAGGGGAAGCGACCTCTTCATCTGTGAGGGCATGTACGGAGATCCGGAGAAGGCCGCAAGCGCAAAAGAGAAAAAGCACATGACGATGCAGGAGGCTGCAAGGCTCGGAAAAGCTGCCGGAGTAAAAAAAATGTGGCTTACGCACTTTTCTCCTTCGGTTATTAATCCGAAAATATATATAGAAGAGCTGAGAGAAATTTTTCCGGAGATTTCAATGGGAAAGGACGGAAAAACGACCGAGCTTGATTTTATAGATGAATAGGCCTTTATGATTTTTCAGGAGGTGAGTTTATGAGACGTGGAGCCAGAACAGTATCAGCGCTTATTCTCTGTGCTGTGATAATTGTCGCGTTCTATATGTATCTGAACAAGGCTGCAGGCGACCGGGAGGAAAAAGCGGAGACAGAAGCCGTTACAGAGATGGACAGGCTTCTTGACGTGGATTTTGACAAGTATTATCCTCCAACACCGAGAGCGGTTATCAAGTATTACAACCGGTATTCGATGGTCTGCTTCGGGGAGGAGAAGCCATCGGAAAGTGATACGAAAAAGCTTGCGAAAAAAATACGTGAGCTTATGGATGACGACCTTGCTGCCGAAAATAGTGAAAGCAGCTACGCGGCGTCTCTCTGGAGTGAGGTAAAGGACTTTACCGACAGGAAGGCAACGCTTATCGAAGCCGATGTAGACGATACGGATGATGTGGTCTACAAGACGATAAAGGGCAGAAACTATGCCTATGTGCAGACCTCGTATCTGATCAGGGAAGCAGGCAGCTACACGACGACATACCAGAAGTTTGTCTTAAGACAGGACAAAGACGAAAACTGGAAGATATATGGATTCAGCCGTACAGACAAGGACGGTAATCCAGTAGATGATACGACTACAAAGACTAAATGATATGAGTGATATAAAAATACTTGGAATCGAAAGCTCCTGCGACGAGACCGCAGCCGCTGTCGTAGTAAATGGAAGAAAGGTATTATCAAATGAGATCTCGACTCAGATACCTATACATACGCTTTACGGCGGAGTTGTGCCTGAGATAGCTTCAAGAAAGCATGTTGAGCGGATTACCCAGGTGGTGGATCTGGCCCTTAAAAAAGCAGGCACCCCGCCGGATGAGCTGGATGCTGTGGCTGTGACATATGGCCCGGGACTTGTAGGCCCGCTTCTTGTGGGTGTGTCATTTGCGAAGGCGTTCGCCTATGCGAAGCGGAAGCCTTTTATCGGCGTAAACCATATCTCCGGACATATAAGCGCGAACTATATAGAGGCAGCTGATCTGAAGCCGCCTTTCCTGTGCCTTGTAGTATCAGGCGGACATACCCATCTCGTAAGAGTAACGGATTTCGGCAGGTATGAGGTGCTTGGCCGTACCGTAGACGACGCGGCAGGAGAGGCCTTCGACAAGGTAGCGAGAGCAATCGGGCTCGGCTATCCAGGCGGACCGAAAATCGAGAAGGAAGCAAAGAACGGGGATCCGGACTCGATAGAGTTTCCAAGGGCGAAGGTAGCGGACCATCCGTATGACTTCTCATTCTCAGGCCTTAAGAGCGCGGTGCTTAACTACTTAAATCATGAAAAAATGGCCGGACATGAGATAAACCGTGCCAATGTCGCCGCGTCATTCCAGAAAGCTGTTGTAGGCGCGCTCACTGATCACGCTGAGATGGCGATAGACGAATTCGGTGAGGATAAATTCGCGATAGCAGGAGGAGTAGCTTCAAACGGCGCGCTCCGGGCTTCGATAGAAGCGCTCTGCCAGAGAAAGGGCGTGAAGTTCTATCGGCCGGCTCCGATACTGTGCACTGACAACGGAGCCATGATCGCCGCAGCAGGTTACTATGAGTATATAGATGGAACGCGTTCCGGATTGGATTTAAATGCAGAGCCGGGACTAAGGCTTTAACAGAACCCGGTATAATTCAGGCTGTTACTATTCACGGCACTTCCCAGTCAGACCTGCAGATTGCAGGTCTTTTTTTTATAAAAACTATGGAAACATTTCGCAAATATGTTATACTTGTGAGTACGAAAAATTCAGGAGATACATATCATGTCAAACAAGGCTGTTAAAAAAAGAAAATACCAGGAAAAAGCACCCGCAGGAATTATACTTTCAATCCTCGCGGCGGGAATAGTGCCTCTGATAATGAGGACCTACACCTACGATTCACATCTGTCAGATTATGAGTGGTTCCCGACAGATGGAACAGTCGTGGATATTTTTCTCGCGTATAAATCATTCGCGATAATCGCGATAGGTATCTGCATGGCGATAGCGCTCATCTACAGAAAGTACGACCATGAGAAGCTGCCTGTGACCAGACTGTTCTGGTGCATGTTTGCCTATGCCGCACTTGTTCTGATAAGCGGAATCGCGTCGAAATGGAAGGGATTCGCGTTCGGCGGCTCCTATGAGATGTTCGAATCAGTGCCGGTCGTCCTTTGCTATGTGCTTTTCGCGTATTATACTTTTTCGGATGTAAAGAATGAGATAACCGTAAAGACACTTCTCAAATGGGTGGGTATTTTTTCATTTATCCTGATGATCATCGGAGTATTTCAGGGCTTTGGAGCAGACCTCTTTGCCACGAACTTTGGCAAGGTGCTCTATTCCACACCGTCGTTCTGGAGCGAGCTCGGGAATCTCATTATCAGGATGCCGAAGGGCACCTCGTATTCGACGCTCTACAATCCGAACTTCTTCTCGCTTTATCTGGCGATCATTCTTCCTATGGCAGTTGCGGCATTTTTCGCGTTTAAGGAGAAAAAGGCGAGAATACTTTCCGGAATTATTATCGTATGCTCAGTTATCCTTCTGATCACAGATATTTCGATCACAGGCATTATGTCACTTGTGATTTCCGGGATTATCACCCTTCTTGTCATCCTGTCAAAGAAGAAAAAGGCATTTATCACAGCGGTCATAGTGCTTGCGGCTCTTGTGGCTGCAGCTGTATGCCTCAGTGTAGCGGTAAAGCCGGTACATGATTTTGTCATGACAAAAATAAACGCAGATCCGACACCTCTTACGACCGGAAATCTCAAGGATATCGAGACAAACCAGGATAATGTCACTCTTGAGTTCAAGGACGGTACATCAGCTGCGATAGAGTATTCATTTGACGACGCTGGAACTATGAGTGTTACTGCGCAGGATGGTGACGGGAATGATCTCGGCGTAGCGTGGAATGGAGCCACAGGTCAGGCCGATATCACTGACGCGAACGGAAATCTGATAGCAGGAGTTATCCCGAAGAATACAGAGGATGGACAGCACTTTATCAGCGTTAGTGTAGATACCAGAGAGTTCTACTTCATCACGGATGATGATGGCTATGAATATATCACAGGAGCCGGCAAGCTCGTAAAGCTGGATAATGATATAAAGACAGCGAATGTCTTCCCGGAGGATTTCTTCAGTAACAGAGGTATCATCTGGAACAGGACGCTGCCGCTTCTGCCGAGTCATATAATAATCGGCGGCGGACAGAATACCTTCCTGATGCAGTACCCTCAGAACAACTACGTCATGAAATCGCTTCTGATCGAGAGCGAGACGACATCAATTGATGTAAAGCCTCATAACATCTTCCTGCAGCAGTGGGTTGAGAACGGACTTATCGCCCTGATCCTTTACCTGATCGTGGTAGTGGGCTATCTAGTACAGACGGCTTCAGTCATCAGACGACATGATATAAAGAGGCCTATGACTATTATGGCTGTCGGCGCTTTTGCGGCTATCGCGGCGCATACTGCGGCAGGCATCGCAAATGACTCGAATGTCTGCACCTCACCCGTGATGTGGGTAATGCTCGGCCTTGGATTTGCAATAAATGAAATAGTAAAGAATGAAGATACAGATACTGCTGGCAACTCATAACGGTGAAAAATACATAGAGACTCAGCTTGATTCCCTTATCGCGCAGCAGATGCCATTAAACGCGCATTTAAGCATTTTAGTCTCAGACGACGCGTCGGATGATTCTACACCTGAGATCATAAGGGAGTATCAGGAGAGGTATCCATCGGTGATCGGGATCCTTCCGGAAAAAAAGTCAGGCTCGGCAAAGGATAATTTTCTGAGACTGATAAGCGCCGCGGATGCGGACTATATATTTTTCTGTGATCAGGATGACTGGTGGTTCCCTGAAAAAATACTTAAAACCGTTGAAGCGTTTAAAAGCAAAAACAGTCCGCAGCTGGTCTACTCGGACGCGTTTATTTCTGACGAGAACTTAAAAATAATTGAAGCAGATGAGAGCAGGCTTCAGACCTATAACAGAGGACTGACTCTTCAGAGGCTGATAGTACAGAACTATATCTCAGGCTGCACGATGGCTGTAAACAGAGCGCTTCTGGATGGAGTCAGAAGAGACAGCTATCCTGGGATCGAAATGCATGACTGGTGGCTCGCCATATACGCGGAGACATTCGGGGAGATAATACATGTGCCTGAAAAACTGATGAAGTACAGACAGCATGGTGACAATGAGGTCGGGGCAAAGGACTTAAAAAGCTTTAAGTACATAAAAACGCATATGAATGGGGAAATCCTGCGACAGAATTGCGGGAACCTGCTTACACAGGCGCGTGGATTTTATGAGACATATGGTGAAGAGATGTCTCCTGAAAAGAGACGGATCTTCAAAGAATTTTATACATTAAGAGACAGAAACAAGCTGTCGAGGATAGCGGTTCAGATAAAAGGCGGGTATCTGAAGAGCACGGCAGCGCGCATTATAGGTCAGCTGATCTATATGTGATCCGGGAGAATCAGGGGGCCCTTTAATGAAACTTAGAACAAGGCTGATATTCAGCTTTTTACTTATGGTGCTGCTTCCAATACTTCTGGCGGCAGTCGTATATCTGACTATAAATCATACCAGGATTACAAAGGGAAAGACGGCCGGACAGTTTTATTTTTCCAATAATGTGGACGACCTTGCCTCGTTCACTGACGATGAGGTCAGCACGCTTGAGGAGCTCGCGAGGACATTCCCGGATTATTTCCTGAGCGCCGATTCGCAGAAGCAGGCAAATGAAAAACTGGCAAAGAAAAACTCATATCTCGTGGTAAAGGTCGGGACAAAGATAGTTTATGACGGGGCTTCGGAAGGAGTACATCCTCTGTATAACAAGCTCCCGATGTATGGCAAGCTTTCCAATGGAGATATTCTGATCATAGAGCTTCAGACGGAGAAAGGAATTTTAAAAGAGATAGATTTTGGAAAGGATGACGGAAAGCGCGGGCAGGCATTTGTGATAACACCTGCCGGGAGCATAGTCCACGGCGGGGAAAGCGTAGCTGTCTACTACGTATTCTGGTTTGTCATAATAATGACAATCACCAGCATCGTCACCTCTATTCTGCTCTACCGCAGCATCATGAAAAAGGTCTCTCTCATGCAGGACGCAACTGAGAAGATCCGTGAGGGCGATCTCGAATCGAGAATTGAAGTCAGAGGACATGACGAGCTCTCAGGACTTGCAGAGAGTATGGAGAGGATGAGATCGAGGCTGCTTTCTGACGCGACTCAGAAGGTTGCGAATGAGGATTCAAACAGAAAATTTCTGAGCAGTATCACTCATGACCTGAAGACTCCTCTTACCTCGATCATTGGATATTCGGAGGGAATCCTCGACGGTATCGCGGCGGATCCTGAGAGGCAGAAGAAGTACGTCAGCATAATCCATTCGAAGGCAGTGGCTATGAATGAGCTGTTAAACGAGCTTTCGGAATTTTCAAAGCTGGACATGCACGAGATACCTTATCATTTTGAAAAAATAGATGCCATAGAGTATTTTGACGATTTTGCGCAGGAGACATCGGAAGAGCTTTCGGGTGACGGTGCGGATTTCTCTTATAAGAATACACTTGAGTCGGGAACAGAGATCATGGCTGATCCGGCTCAGGTAAAAAGGGTACTTCACAATCTGGTATCAAATGCGTTAAAATATTGCAGAGAAGACGTAAAGCTTTCTGTTTCAGTCAGAGTGCTCGACGCCGGGAATTTCATCCAGGTAGAGTTCGAGGACAACGGAAAAGGCATAAGTCCGGAGGATGTGCCTCATGTGTTTGAGAGGCTTTTCAGAGCTGACAAGTCGAGGAATACAGGAATCAGGGGAAGCGGCATAGGGCTTTCCATCGCAAAGAAGATCATTGAGGACCATGGCGGTCAGATCTGGGTTACAAGCAGGGTTAATGAGGGGAGCACATTTTATTTTTTGCTGAAAAAGGTATCTGAAGATAATCAGGCTGCTTTAGATTTGTAAAACTGGATTGGAGGTAAAAATGAGCAGAATTCTCATAGTAGAAGACGAAGAGGCAATCGCGGAGCTGGAGCGCGATTATCTCGAACTTTCGGGTTATACAGTTGAAATCGAGAACAATGGTGACGACGGACTTAAGAGAGCGATGAGCGAGGAGTGGGATCTTTTCATCCTCGATATAATGCTTCCAGGGACCGATGGTTTCGAGATCTGCCGTCAGATCCGTACCGAGAAGTCGACACCGATTATTTTTGTATCAGCCAGAAAGGATGATATAGACAAGGTCAAGGGCTTAGGCTTCGGTGCTGACGATTATATCACGAAGCCGTTCTCGCCGAGTGAGCTTGTAGCAAGAGTCAAGGCTCATCTGGCTTCGTTTGACAGGGTTGTCAACTCTTCCTCGTCATACACAAATGATGATGTGATAAGGATCAGAGGCCTGAAGATCGACAATATCTCTCACAAGGTCTGGGTTGATGGCGTTGAAAAACAGCTTACGACGAAGGAGTATGACCTTCTGTACTTTTTCGCAAAGCATCCTGGCCAGGTATTTTCGAAGGAAGAGCTGTTCCAGCGTATCTGGGATCAGGATTCTGTCGGTGACATCGCTACAGTAACCGTCCATGTAAAGAAGATCCGTGAGAAGATCGAGCTCGACAAGGATCACCCGCAGTATATCGAGACTGTCTGGGGCGTAGGCTACAGGATGAAGATATAACAGATGAACAGCGGGAATGCTATCGAGGTCAGAAACCTCACGAAAGAATTCAAGGTAAGCCATGACGGGGCGAAGACCCTGAAGGAGTTTCTTGTAAGGCGCCACACAAAGTCAGAGAAGCATGTGGTCTTAAAGGACATAAGCCTTGACATAAAAAAGGGCGAGACTGTCGGACTCATAGGTGTAAACGGCAGTGGAAAGTCCACGCTTCTTAAGCTTATGACACGCATCATCTATCCGACAAAGGGAACTGTCGAGACAAACGGAAGGCTTACCTCTCTGCTCGAGCTGGGCGCGGGCTTTCATCCTGACTTCACCGGCAGAGAAAATATCTATTTCAATGCTTCGATTTTTGGAATGACAAAAAAGCAGATCGACGCGAGGATTGCTGATATTATCGCTTTTTCTGAGCTTGGAGACGCTATAGACGAACCGATACGAACCTACTCGTCAGGTATGTATATGCGTCTCGCGTTTTCAGTCGCTATAAATGTCGACGCTGATATTCTTCTGATCGATGAGATTCTCGCGGTCGGCGATCAGCATTTCCAGGACAAGTGCTTTGAAAAGCTTTTTGAACTCAAGAATTCCGGGAAGACTATAGTTATCGTCTCACATGCCCTCGATCAGGTAAGAAGACTCTGCACAAGGGCTGTCTGGATATACAAGGGGACGCTCAGACTGGACGGAGATCCGGCATATGTGATCGAGGCCTATAAGAGACAGTCGGCTCTGGACCATAAGGAAGAGAAAAAGGCCGCGGTTGAAAACGGAACAGCTGCCTACAAGGGAGTTGTTTTTATCGACAGCCCGGCGGATTTTTCCAGGGAAAAATGTGGACAGGAGGTCACTGTTAATGGCTGGAGGATTGCTGACAGCGATGACTTTGATTTTTCCGTGGAGATAAATGGAAAGCCGGTCCAGCGGATCACTGAGGTGGATCGGCCCGACGTGGCCTCGGTCTACGAGGAGGAATACGCGGGTTTCATCGAGGACAGAAAACTCGGCTTTTCAGCAGCCTTTGTTCCAGAAAAGGCCGGAGAGTATGTGATTAAGGCGCAGATAAAAATGGCTGGGAAAATTGTGGCCTGTAAACAGATTACGGTTTTGGCATCATAATGCTTAAAGAATTATACGATTACAGAGAATTATTAAAGACCAATGTGAAAAAGGACATAAGAGGCCGTTACAAGGCCTCTGTTCTTGGTGTACTCTGGTCTTTTATCAATCCGCTGCTTCAGGTGCTTGTATATGCGATCGTCTTCCCTTATCTGATGAAAGGCGCTGCCGATCACTATGTCGTCTATCTGGTGACTGGTATTATCCCGTGGACTTTTTTCCAGACTGTAGTCAACCAGGCGACTACCTGCATCAAGGCAAATTCCGGTATCATCAAAAAAGTATATTTTCCTAGGATCATCCTGCCGCTTTCGGCATTTTTCTCAGGACTTATCAATTTTTTCATTTCATGTGTGATCATAATATTTTTCTGTGTGATCTTTGGAATGGGAGTTTCGTGGCACCTGATTTTTGTGCCGCTTATAGCTGTGACCGAGGGACTTTTCGGCCTGGCTATCGGTACGATTTTCGGCGCTGTAAATGCCTATATTCAGGACACCGAGTACATAGTGAACTTCCTTCTTATGATGGCCATGTATGGTGCTCCGGTCATCTATGAGACAAACATTTTCCCGGAAGGTTCAAAAATCGGAGCAATGATCCAGCTGAATCCGATGACTCATATAATGAACGCTTACCGCGATGTATTCATGAATCACCGGATCCCGGACATGGGTGCCGTCGGCATTGTTTTTCTTTTGTCACTCGCCCTGTTTCTGGCGGCAGTCGCTATTTTCAACAGGATGCAGAAGGGGTTCGCGGAGCAGTTCTGACAATTCAAATAAAATATTGATGAATGCCTGTAAGGGTGATAAAATAGACTTCGTCTTTGTGACATTTTATTAAATGGGAGTATTGGAAAAATAAATCTGTTAGTTTAGAGGACAATAGCTTGGTTTCAGTTATAGTGCCAGTTTATAATGGGGCTGGAGAAATACTCAGATGTCTTGAGAGTGTCAGGGCACAGAGCTATAGTGATTTTGAGTGTCTGATCATAGATGACGGCTCGACGGATGATTCTTATTCAGTAATCGAAAACTATCTGAATGACGATCGCTTTCATCTGTATCATCAGGACAATGCCGGGGTTGCCGTGACCAGGAACCGCGGCATTTCGTACGCTAAGGGAGATTTTCTTGCTTTTGTAGATCAGGATGATTATGTCTCTCCTGAATATCTGAGACATCTGGTGGAAAAAGCAGATGATGAGACAGATATAGTTGTAACAGGGTACAAAAGAGAGGATGAAAAAGGAAAAGAACTGTTTTCTGTACCGCTCTCTGACAAAAGCTGGAGCAGATTTGTTATGATCACTCCGTGGACACATTTATACAGAAAAAGCTTTGTTGAGAAAAATGGTATCAGCTTTCTTCCTACGAATTTCGGTGAAGATATCTATTTCAACATGATGGCCTATCTGCGTACTGACAGAGTAAAAATAGTTCCGGATACCTGTGACTATGTCTGGGTTTATAATACGAGCTCTGTATCAAATACTCTTCATAAACGGGCGGACCACAGAACAGCACCTGTTGCCCTGCTCGACAGAATAATGCAGGATTCGCCAAAGAAATGGGCTGTGCCATACGAGGACTTTGAATATTACATGGTCCGTTTCTGTATCTGGTACTGTCTGAATGTTATGAGACAGAGTACAGTAGAGGAGAATGTTGAGGCTCAGAACGGACTGTTTGGATGGCTCGGAAAGAACTTCCCGGACTATCAGAAAAACAGGTATCTGAAGAAGAAACCGGAGGGTGAAAAGGGAAAATATCATCTGGCGGTAAAAGGATATATGATTCTGAAAAAGTCAGGCATGTTAAAAATTATAACTGATATTTTTTCACGGAAGGAAAAGAGATGAATCTTGTCAAAAATCTCAGCAGAAAAAAGAAGATAATTTTTGCGGCGGCAATTCTTGTGTATCTGGTGTTTGCGTTTCATTTTTTCAGGGAATTTCTGGAAGACAGATCTGCAGGTATGCTGATAAGAAGAGTGTCTTACTCTTTTCTGGTACTGGCATTTTTTGAATTGCATGTTTTCTGTGATATAAGGAAGCTTTACGATTTTATTTTTGATCATAGGATTATTATTGCGGTCTGTGTATTTGCGTTCCTTGTCGCAAACAATCTCAACTTTTCTTCACTGGGAGAATTCTCGAATTACATTCAGCCAGGAGAGGGGAGCGCCTATTGCAATCCTGTTTTTGGTATTCCGCGCGCCATAAGAAGTGATGAGTGGATGGTAAATATAAGCAGGATGCTTTCAGGCAGCTATTCGCATTTTGGACCTGTAAATAACCTGTTAAGAGGGACGACAGCTGACAATCTCTCCGCGTCATGGTATCAGTATGGTTACTGGATACTGATGACACCTGCAGCATGGGGTTATTATATTTTCGGAGCCTCTTATGGACTGTCTTTCTACTGGTCTTTTATGGTAGTTTTTGGATTCCTGGCCGCATTTGAACTGATTTATATCCTTACGGGAAGAAGGGCTTTTGCTCTTCTGGGAGCAGTATTGATCCAGTTTTCAGGCTTTAATCTGTGGTGGTCAAATGTAACGCCTTTGATGGCCGGAAATTCGGCAATCGTGCTGTTTTACTATTTTGTCAAAGAGAAGAAGCTTTTAAAGAAAAGTATAACCGGATTTTTCATGGCTGCAATGCTGGGTTCATTTGTGGTAAATCTCTACCCTGCATGGCAGGTTACTTTTGGCTATGTCTTTCTGGCAATCCTTATCTGGATGCTTATCAAAGAGAGAAAGGAGATAAGATCATTCAGTCCTGCAGAATGGCTTATTACGGCAGCCTGTCTGCTGCTGTTCGCAACCAGCACAATGTCTTACATAGTTAAGATCCGCCCATATATGAACGCGGTAATGAGTACGTCATATCCTGGACACAGAAGAATGACGGGAGGATTTTCACTGAACTATCTGTTTGGGTATTTCAGCTCTGCTGTAGACGCAGTAATTCAGAGAGCCAATCCGTGTGAGTCTGCCATGTTCTTTACGATGTTTCCGCTGGGGCATATTCTCTCCATTTA
>JBJELA010000032.1:0-3508 GCA_051878915.1 Candidatus Weimeria sp. | reverse complement strand
TCAATATCTCCTTGTCTTACTGTCCTTAACTAACTGACATTGATTCACGGCACCTACAGACAAAATTATATATCCAAAAGTATAAAATTTCAATAAACAATCATCATAAACCAGTTACCCCTTCTCACGCCTTACTCACAATCTCCAGGGCTACACTTGTCGTAACCTTTCTGTTAAAGAAGTCCATATCGATATAGGCCAGGCGCTTGTGGCGGTCTATTCTTTTAATGATACCCTCCATACCGACAAGAGGGCCGCTTTTTACGATAACCCTGTCGTTTATGATGATGCCTGAGGAGACACCTACTGTCTGATCATTTGAAATAAGCGCTGACAGATATTTTTCCTCATGCCTGGAAATCGGTTCGATGCAGTCTCCGGTCTTTAAAATTCTTTTATAAAATGAGATCCGTTCAAGTTCATTTATCATCTCTTCGGGAGTATCGGTGATTACAAACAGGTACCCTGGATAGAGCTTCTTTATGACCTGCCTCCATTCACCGTGAAATTTCTGGAGCATATTTTTCTTCGGAATCACTATGTCGTCGTAAACAGTTTTCGACATCTTCTCAATCAGAAGCTGTCTTGTATCCGATTCTTTTCCAGTCCCTGTCCAAATAACATACCACATAGTGCTGCCTCTTTCCTGTAATCGATAAAGACTATTCTATATGGTTTTTTAGCGGTTTGCAAGACAGATATTATCTGTTGCAGATCAATCCAGAGCTTCTGCGGAAATATTGCGGACTTTACAGAGTGGGAAACCGACTATTACGCCGATGGCGGAGACGAGGACACTCATGTACATCAGCTGCAGCACACCGAAACTGTCCCGTATAACTCCTGAGATGAAGAAAGCGACAGCATCCGCTGCTCCGACTGCAAAGAGGTTGACAAGCGACATCCCCTTTGCGCTGTCAGCTTCGGGCACTGTCTTCATTACGAAAAATACACTGCCGGCATAATAAACTCCCATTCCTAAAAGCTCAAAAGCCTGGGAAAGGATCATCTCAGTCATATTTGAAGAAATCGTTGTAAAAAATGCCCTTGCTGTACAGAACACGCCAAAGAATGCCATCAGGCGCTCGATGGTAATGCCCTTTACCTTCATCAGTCTGTAAAATCCCAGCGCTACAGGGATTTCAAAAAGGCCTATCACAGAAAATACGAGGCCATATGCAGAATCTGAGCCTCCTATATCCTTTACCCTGTCATAAAGGAAGGCAATATTCATATCGTACCCTAAAAACACAAAGAAACACTCGAACAGAAATCTTCTGTATCTGCCACAGTTTTTCAGAATCCAGCCTGTCGAGTGAGCATTTTCTTTTACCGCTGCAGCAGACCTCTCTCCCTTCTTCATCACTCCCGGCATCATAAGATTTATTCCCAGGAATATCAGAAGCACCACCGCCATGAATACCAGTGAAAAGTCCATTCCGAACTTTCCCGTCCAGATACCGAGCAGGTAGGCAGATACACAGTAGGTCAGTGAGCCTGTTGCCCTGGAAATAGTGTAGTTCATCGAAAGACCGGAATTCATGTAGTCAATAGAGAGCGCCTCTATCAGTGGCAGGACACAGTTTATCGTACCTCCGAAAATGATAAATACGACAAGTGCCGTAATAAAGCTTACGGGCATCAATAGAAGCATCAGATCAGCCGCAATGGCAATGATTGTAAGGATAGATACTATTTTTTTAAGAGAGATACGGTCCTTGTGGCTGTCAGCAAACCTTCCGATAAAATATTGAAAAAAAATCAGCGACAGAAATTTCGCGCCGCTGATTACACCTATGCTGATACTTGAAAAGCCCCTCTCTCTAAGAAGCGGCGTTGCCGCGTAGTCCATTTCCGCCGCTGAAATAACCCAGTACGTACCTTGAAGAAGGCAGTAAAGAGTGGTAAGAGTCCTACGCGATGTCGGTGAGAAGATTCTTTTCATTTCTTTCAAAAACAACCTTTCCGCAAATGTCAGTCTCCAGAATCTTTGTCTTCCAGATATCTTTCTTCGGAATCGAAGTCACATCCTGTGAAAGCCATACAAAGTCGGCATCCTTGCCTGGTTCGATAGAACCCTTGCGTTCCTCGAGATCAAGCTGAAACGCGCCATTTATTGTAAGGACACGGAGCGCGTCTTCTACAGATATACACTCAGAAGGGAAGTACGGTTCCTCTGAATATTTTGGATCCTCACGGTTTACCATCATATGAAGACTGTCCATTGTATCAGGCGGTATTGTGACAGGGAAATCACTTGCCTGAGAAATTGTTATACCATGCTTTAAGTAAGTGCCAAGATAATACATATGCTCAGCTCTTTTTTTGCCAAGGAACGGGAATTCCAGTGGCGCATAGAGGTCGGTCTTGAAATGCCAGTAAGGATTTACTACAGCTATTATTCCAAGATCAGCCATTCTCTCAGCCTGATCCTCATGGCATACCTGAAGGTGCGTGATCTGATTTCTGAAGTCATCACCCTCCACATAATCCTGTGCAGACTCGCAGGCATTTATTGCCTCATCTATTGCCGCATCTCCAATAGCATGGAAGTGCGTGCGATATCCTCTCTCCAGAGCCATCGTAACTCTCTTATTGAGTTCTTCCTGCTCATAATTCGGAGTACCGCAGTCAAAGGGCGGCTTTTCATAAGGTTCACGCAGATACGCTGTGTGGCCGTCTACTACTCCGTCCATAAAAAACTTCACTGTATTGAACTGCAGCTTATCATGGCCTGAAAACTCCCTGTGCAGATTCTCAAGTCTGTCAAAAAATACCTTCGGATCCATAACAGGAAGAAGAGTAAGCGCCACTCTGTAAGAGAGTTTCAGCCTCTTATCAGCCTCCAGCTGCCTGTATGCCTCGCAGATAGCTTCTTCATCATGCCAGTATGAAAGCATTGGCTCAAAAGCATTTGTAATGCCGTATGAAAGCGCAATTTTCTGATATTCGAGAATGCCCTTCTTATAATCATCTACACCGATCTTCGGCATAGCACACTTCATCAGTGAAACTGCCTGCTCCTGAACGAAACCGGTAGGCTCTCCGGTCTTTTCATCCTTTACTATGTGTCCGTTTTCCGGATCAGGAGTATCCTTTGTTATGCCTGCTGTCTCAAGCGCCTTGCTGTTCACCCAGACTGAATGATGACCAGAATCAAGTATTACTACCGGCCTGTTGCTTGTGACCTCATCCAGGTAATGCTTATCAGGACCGGCCGGTCCAAAGAGGCCCGGATCAAATCCGGTTCCAAGGATCGGTTCATTTCCATGATGCTTTCTCGCGTAGTCAGCGACCTGTTTCTGGCATTTTTCAATCGTATTGCCATTTACCAGAGGACCTGCCAGAAGCTCCATAGTCTGTGATATGTGAGCGTGTCCCTCCGTAAATCCGGGAGTAATAAGTCCGGCATCGTATCTGATAACCTTTGTGCCTGGTCCCTTATAGCTGTCCATCTGTTTCTTTGTACCGACAGCGATTATTTTTCCACCAGCTATAGCAAATCCCT
>JBJELA010000031.1:0-3514 GCA_051878915.1 Candidatus Weimeria sp. | reverse complement strand
TTTTTACCAGGACATTTTTTGTGGTTTTTGATGATTCATTCGCTATCTGGACAGCCGTTCTGTACCAGATATAATTGCCCTCAATTCTGACGCCATTGCACGTAGTTCCGTCAAACGGCTCTGAATGACGGTTTCCTGACTGCGAACAGTAGTCCAGCTGAATCGCTCCACGGTAGACATCTCCCGCAGAATAGCCCTTTTTCAGTTTGCCACTGCTGTCCCTGTAGCAGCCTATATGACAGTTCAGGATCTTTGCGTTTTTCACTCCGCAGAGCTCGATCAGGTGGGCATTCACCGCATTATACACGGTCAGGTTTTTGATCGTGACATTTTTTGCGTGCCAGAAATTAATGACATTTGCACCGGTCTTCTGGCCGTTTTTAACATTGACATTTGAATCGGCAAATTTTTTGGTGCCTACCCAGGTACCGCCATTTATCGTAACGTCGTGTATGCTGCCGTAACCCTTTTCTGCCTTGTAGTCAGCTCTGTCATACGGCTGTGTAAGAAGCCTCGATCCGTTCTGTACCTCGACTATTTTTGCGCCTTCAGCTTCCAGATAGGTATTGCTGTTCAGCCTGAGCTGTCCATTCACATAGTAGGTTCCCTTTTTTAAAATTATATGATAGCCGCCATCCTCTGTGTATCCGGCTATTGCATTCCAGTCGCTGCACCCGCTCTTATCTCCCGACGGCGTCACTGTCACAGTCTTACTGACCTTTGGCGTGGCCTCGGCCACTTCTGTGCCGCTGTTTAAAGCCAGACCAGTCAGAACAGCAGCTGCGGCTGTAAATGTAATAAAAATATACCTGATTTTTTTAATATCCATGACAACTCCCATATAAACCTGCTTTCTGATGCTAATTACACGGACCGTGCTGTTTTCTTTGTCCATCCCGAATAAACCTTTGCCCCATCACCGTCATATACAAACGCTCTTGCACTGACTGTTACTGTCTGCCCCTTTTTTGCTTTTACAGTTACAGCAGCTGACGCACTTGTCTTATTATAGGTTTTGTTTCCAACCCTGATCACAAGGCTGTAATATGATCCTGGTGTTTTTTTCCATGATATCTTTACTTTACTGCCACTTCGTCTGATCTTAAGGTTTGATACTTTCGATGGAGCACTCTTCTGTTCCTTTTCTGCCACATTAACGGTAACAGTCTTTGTCGCCTTTTCACAGGAATAAACAATATCAAAGCTTCCGGCCTTTACTGCGGTAACCTTGTCTCCATCCTGTACTGCTATATCAGTAGATGCTACCGTGGCTGTCACCGGAAAAGCAGCTGGTACCTGTTCGAGATAACTCCATGTCCCGCTTGTGCTGAATGTGCACACCGCTTCCGGTAACGAAACAGTATCACCGACTTTCATTTTAACAATCGGTGACTCGACATCTATATTCCATGACGTAATAGTTGTTTGATCTACCTCAACATCCACAGTCTGATCTCCATCTGCGAGACCATATGAGACATTGCTCCCGGCATTGCTTCCAAACTCCTCTACCCAGCAGTCCACGCCATTTACCACTGCGTGTCCGATACCAACAGAGTCAAAACTGCTGTCTAACATATTCCTCCGGTGTCCCTGACCAGAGTAATCATCGTTATCCTCTCTCCATCCTGTATTCACTTCCGATGGACTGCTGTATCCGATCGCGATGTTTTCGCCTACGGAAAAATTTACTGCTCCGCTGTCAAGTACAGCTGTAAAGCATTTTTCTCCATTAGGTCTGGTGTGAGAATAGTTCACTGCAATCTCAGCCGCCCTTAGCATTGCAGCCTGCTCCAAACCTTCATTCCATGACAGACTCTCCAGTCCCTCGCAGGTGTACCTGCTTCCATCTGAATTCCAGTACCAGGCATCGTTTCCTGTGCGCATACTGTTGATCATATCCAGGATAGATCTCGCACCGGATCTGTCATAGGTCACTTTGACAGGAACCGTTATGGTCGCTGCCTGTGCAGTGATATAATCAGATTCAATCGCAGGAACAGCTCCAGTGACCGAAAGAGTAACAGCTGTGATAACAGCAACGATTGTTTTCAACATTGTCTTACGCATAATATTCCCTCCTCACTTGAAAAAATAAAAAGCTTATGAACGATACATCAGTGATAAATATCGTTCGGTCTTATCCAGAAATTCCTCCAGACTGAAATATCCCGCCTGCTGCAGTGCAGGCTTGCCGTTCAGATACAGGCATACTGTTGGAGCAGAAAGGATATTGCGCTGCGCCGCGGCTTCAGGATATTCCTCGATCGGGATATAACGAATCGATACTTCAGGATGACCCGCTCCCCAGGCATTATGAATCAAGTATATATCAAAATGGTCAAGATGCACAAGCTTTAACTGCATTTCGATCATATAGGAATCCGGCGGGCACCTTGTGTTCTTTTTTATTCAATTATCAGAACTTGAGATTTTTTAATTATTTCTGAAAAAATAGCTGGTCTGATCTCCGCGTAAGTCTGGAGAAACAGCATATTATCCTGAATGATTCCCCTAACTCTGCTGATGTACGTATCCCCATGCGCACATGGCATTTAAGATCGGAATAAGCGTCCTGCCCTTCTCCGTCAGCGAATATTCGACTTTAGGCGGGACCTGCGGATATTCCTTCCTGTTGATCAGTCCGTCTCTTTCCAGTTCCTTCAGGTTCAGGCTCAGCGTCTTGAATGATATGTCTGCGATGTAGCGCTGCATCTCATTCGTCCTGATCGTCCCGAACTCTGCGATCGTATAAAGAATCGTCATTTTGTACTTTCCGTTGATCAGGGACATAGTGTAATTGAAGCCGGTGTTTTTCACACATTTCCGTGCTTCACACAGAACTTTCTCCCGTTCATCCCGTCCCATATCATCAAGGTTTTCATAAAATCGAGTCTGTTCCTCTGTAAGTTCCATGGTGCCTCCATACTTACCTTAATTACAGTACTTGTAAAATATACACTAAAGATTTATACTACGTCAAGTACAAACGAACGAGGTGACTTCTATGATTTTTTATTTTTCATCAACTGGCAATGATAAATATGTTGCGGCAAGAATTGCCGGATCAACTGACGATACTGTTTATTCCATATCAGAATGTATGCGCAGCGGCAATTTTTCATATACTCTGAAGGAAGAAGAGAATTTTGGTCTCGTTATCCCGACATATTTCGGCGGATTTCCGAATATCGTAATTGATTTTCTGGAAAAGCTGGATATTCAGTGGGCTGACAGGAATTACGTATTTTTTGTCGGCACTTACAGTGCAAACTATGGCAACATAGGCTCGGAGGCCTTCAGGAGGCTCGAGAAACTTGGCAGAAAACCCGATGCAGCATTCATGATAAAAATGGTGGATAACTGGAACCCGTTTTTCGATATGACTGATAAAAAATACATTGCAAAGGCGGAAGAAAACGCAGAATCTGAAATCAGCGAGACTGTCAGAAAAATCACCGCTCACCAGAAGACTGATGCTCCGAAAAATAATACGCCTGCCGCGATCCAGGCT